>JADFNG010000093.1 GCA_022563505.1 Pseudomonadota bacterium
ATTCAACATTACGCCGGATGCGGCCGACCATCTCGTGTTCGCGACCGAACCGGTGAACACGGCTGTCGGGAGCGCGCTCCTTCCCGCGGTCCGCATCGAAGACCAATTCGGCAACACGGTGACCAGCGATAATCGCAACATCACGCTGGCCATTCAGGGAGACCCGAGCGGTGGATCGGCAGTCCTTGGCGGTGCGAAGATGCGTGCCACGGTCAACGGCGTGGCTGCCTACGAAGAAACGATGCCGAACTCCAGGACGGTGTACGTAGAGAGCGCGCCCGAAACGGAAAAATTGATTATTGATTTGCCGGCCGGGATCGGTATGAACGAGTTGGTCGATGTCACTTATGGCGCTGGCAGCATTCTGATTCCGGTAATGCCATCGGAAATCGACGTCTACAGTACGTCTCGTTTCATCGCGGAACTGTTACTCGTGGCGCAAATAGATCGACGCGATTGTCAACTTGCTGTGGTCGCCAACAGAACACGGCAGAACACCAGGAGTTTCAAAGCGCTCATGCGTTTTCTGTTCAGTCTGAAGATACCTGTTATAACCGCACTTCGAGACAGCCAGAATTTCGTGCACGCCGCCGCGAACGGTATGTGTCTGCATGAGATGCCGGCACACAAGACGAAGAAGGACATCGCCCAAATGGATTTGATTGTTACATGGCTCGATCAATGGGGCGCACGGCGACTGGATTCATTCAACGCGCACCGCTTCGACTACGAGTCGGTTGAGCCCGTATTCGTAACCTCTCGATTCAGAAACGCGCGCTAGCCAATTGCCGAAGTCGCCGTTTTTCGGGTCGTCGGTGAGTGGCGCTCCGTTGCGAGTAAGCTTGCAGATCCTTTCGATGACCCTGTAGTGACCTGGATGATGCACGTCCATCCGGGCGTCCCGGGATAAATCACCGCCACCGAACAAGAACGGGATTGAGCCACGAAATTTGTGGGAAGGTTGCGGCGTTCTTTTCAAGTATTTTCGACAATATATCTCGTTAATTGTTGATTCTAAAGAACCTTCCAAGTCAAGTACGGACGTCACACTTTCGAGCCGAACTGATCAAGCCTGGCCGATCAGAGCCGATAAGAAATGTAACGGCGATTTTTCGCCTGATGTTCGAAACGCCAGCGTTTCGACTCAATCTGAAGGTGACGCTCTGATGGTTGAAGAAAACAGATCCGCGATCGCGGTGCGATATCCGCTTCCCGGCCCACCCGTGATTTCGCTTGCCAAGCTTGCCCGAGTTTTCGGCGGCGTTGGTGAGGCACGAAAATCCCGTGTTGTGTTATTGCTGGTAGCCGGCATCGTTGCCGTAATAGCACTTGCTTTGGGCGCATGTTCTGCGCGTTTGGCGCTTACAGAGGATGAGCAGTACGCACGAGCAGACGCGCTTATTCTTGCCTGGGAAAGTTTCGAGTCCATGCGGCGCGCATGCCTGGTGTCCGGTGGCACGATTTCAATCACCAGGACGGTGACGAGGATCGGGACGAGACCGCACCGCTCGGAATACCGATTGGCAAGGTGCGTGCGCCTGTAATACCTGCGTATAAGACCAATAAACGCCCTTTTTCCTTACGCGCCGGAGCATTGTAGGACAAAAACCTGCGCGTTCGCCTAAAGCGCCTACTGTTGGTGCAGCTGAAGGCGACCAGATGCTCTGCATGACAGGCGGCGCACTGCACGCGCAGAAATCCGTGTTCAAGACAACCGCATTTCAGATACTCAACGATCTCCTGACGAACGTAGTCCGGCAATATCTGCCCTCTGACGCCCACTGCTACTCGAAATCAGCGAAGGCATTTCGGCGTCCGGGTTGTATTTGGCACTGGCGAGCGCCGGCACCGTCGATTTGCGCATACGCCACTGGTCCAGCCAATCTACGACGGCGTTCAATTGCTCAAGGTCAGTCTTGACCTTGTAGACAGGCATTTCACAAATGCCAATCCCCGCCGCCGCCGCGGTGACAAAATTCTGACTGTCGCGAAATTGCGCGATCAGCGGAATTTGCAGGCTGGACAAAAACCGCGTGAGCATTTGCAGGCTCAGCGTATTCTGCCGGGTGCGATTGGCGACAATCGCAAGTCGCCGGTCGCGACGGTCAATCTGCGCAATCAGCAGCAGTTCGGCAATGAATTGCGCCGCGGAATGAATATCAATCTCGGAGGGCAGCACCGGGATCAAAATGCTGTCGGCGTCGTAGGTTTGCTCGTACAACTTGTCGGGCGCGATAGCCGCCGGCAGATCCACGATGAGTTCGCGAGACTCGTGAGCGATTTCAGGATTCAACCTGCCGTTTTCCAATGCATCCTGTTCACAGGCAGACACCCCGTAAATGACGGCTCGATCACCGCCACGTTTTTCCAGCCAGCGCATGCTGTAACCCTGCGGGTCGCAATTCATCAGTGTTGGCGGTGGCCCACGTCGCGCATAGAAACTGGCGAGGTTGGTGGCCAGGGTCGTTTTGCCGGAGCCACCTTTGGGATTCAGGATCACAATCTTCTGCAGATTGTCTCGATTCGGTGTATTTATCATCGCTTTGCAGGGATGCCCTCCCGTACGTCGTTGCTCGACCGATACGATCAACCACTTTTGACTACGTTCAGACGCCTTTCACGCCCAAAGCGGAAAATCGCGATTCCGCGGCATGTTACCGCATAATTTACAGCGAATCCAGCGAAAAACGCGGTTTTGGCCTGTTGAACACATTTATTGCGCCGCGCGGGTTTTTCGGCCGCGTGCAATAACGCATAATCCCTTCGTCACCAGGACACGAGCGCCCGTAGCTCAGCTGGATAGAGTACTGCCCTCCGGCAGGCAGGGGTCACAGGTTCGATCCGAGACCGACGAAGTCGGCTGACAGACGCATGAAGTGCGCCCCGAAGGGGTGAGGAGCGAAGCGACGAATCAATCCTGTCGGGCGCGCCATTTTTTCTTCCTCTAATCAACGCTCTTCTGCAGCATCGTGCGGCTCAGGAAATCAATTTGTCAGTACCCAATGACTTGGGCAACGTCCGTTTCTCCTCGCCTATCTGCTTGCCGATGTACTAAACTAGGCAAAACCACAAGAATTTGCAGGAGGGGGAGTCGTGATCGAATTCGAACTCAATGGGGAAGCCGTATCGTCCGACAGTCCACCCGACACGCCGTTGTTATGGGTGATTCGCGATGAGCTAGGACTGAAGGGCACCAAATTTGGTTGTGGCATAGCAATGTGCGGTGCTTGCACTGTGCACATTGATGGCACTGCAACTCGATCCTGTATCACGCTGATTGCCAATGTTGCCGGACGAGTCGTGACCACGATCGAAGGTCTGGCGACGGATACGGGCAAGGCGTTGCAGGCAGCGTGGATCGACGAGCAGGTTCCACAGTGCGGCTACTGCCAATCGGGGCAGATCATGCAGGCAGACAGTCTGTTACAGAAGCATCCGAATCCGAGCGACGAGCAGATTGTCACCGCCATGAATGGCAACCTGTGCCGCTGCATGGCCTATACGAGAATCCGCAAGGCCATCAAGACCGCGGCGGGCGGCAAGGGAGCGAGATCATGAAGATCCCGGCAGAAAAAATGCGGGCTACGCTCAGTCGCCGAACCTTCCTCGCGGGCAGTGCGGGAGCTGGATTGATTATGAGTGTTGGTGTGGTGTTGCCGGGCTGCAGCCGTGAGGAGGCTGTCAGCGAAATTGCGATGGACGCCGCGAGCCGTGCATTCGCGCCGACCGTGTGGTTCGAAATCAATGCGGACGGGGCCATCCTGATCAATATCGCGAAAGCGGAAATGGGTCAGCATGTTGGTACGGCACTTGCGCGCATCATCGCGGACGAACTCGGCGCAGACTGGAACGATATTCGTCTCAAGCATGTCGATAGCGATCCCAGGTGGGGTTACATGGTGACGGGCGGCTCCTGGTCGGTGTTCACAACATTTGCGATGCTGTCTCAGGCCGGCGCCGCTGGGCGCATCGTTCTGCGCGATGCCGGTGCCTTGTTGCTCGACGCGAACCCGGACGACTGCACGGTCGAAAGGAGTCGCGTAACTGCGAATGGGCACGAAGTTTCCTTCGCGGAGATTGTGCAGAAAGGCGATATCAGCAGGACGTTTACCGACGAAGAACTTGCTGCGCTGCCGCTCAAGCCGGCGTCCGAGCGTCGCTTTATTGGCCGTGAGACGCAAGCGCTGGATATTCCGGCGAAGACCAGCGGAGAAGCGGTGTACGGAATTGATGTTGAATTGCCGGGCATGGTCTACGCCCATCCATTGATTCCGCCGACGCGCTACGGCAGTTCGATCAATAGCATCGACGACACTGCGGCTCAAGATATTCCTGGCTACCTGCAGACACTGGAACTTGCTGATCCCAGCAATCAATTGCAGGGATGGGCGGTTGTCATTGCCGAAAATTATCCCAGCGCGATGAAAGCGGCTAAAACGATCCAGGTCGATTGGACGCCCGGGCCGACCGCCAAAGTCAACGAAGCCGATATTCTGGATGAGGGCGCACGGCTCGCTGCCGACAAAACATCGGGCGTGCTCGTCGTCGATGACGGCGACGTCGCGCAAGCTCACGCAGGTGCTGCGAAAACGCACAACGCGATCTATCGCACGGGCACTGCACTGCACTTTACGCTTGAACCGGCCAATGCTGTGGTTGAGTTCATCGATGGCCAGTGTCACATTCATTCCGGCAACCAGTGGCAGTCGCTGATTCTTCCCGTGCTGGCGAAGTCATTCGGGATGGAAGAGACCGACATAATAATTCATCAGTATTACCTGGGCGGAGGCTTCGGTCGCCGCCTTTGGGGTGATCAGATCATTCCGGCAGCACTTGCCGCGCGTGCTTTGGGAAAGCCGGTAAAGATCGTGTTTCAACGCCCTGATGACAGCCGCTTTGACTGCGTCCGTTCGGCGTCAGTGCAACAATTCGACGCCTCTTTCGATGGTGAGGGGAAATTGACCGGCATCGAGCATGCCGCTGCGGCCGGGTGGCCGACGCTATCGATGGCGCCAGGATTTCTCGTGGACGGTGTTGATGGCAACGGCAAGTTCGATGCGTTTTCGATCAGTGGTGCCGACCATTGGTACACATTACCCAATCATCGCGTACGGGCGATCAACAACGACCTGGCGCAAAGGACATTCCTGCCGGGCTGGCTGCGTTCCGTGGGTCCAGGCTGGATTGGCTGGGGAGTGGAGTCTTTCATGGATGAGCTGGCCGGTCTGGCCGCCGAGGATCCCATTGAGTTTCGTCTGGCTCGTCTCGATGCTGCGGGCAAGAATGCCGGCAAGTCGCCCGAGTCCGTTGGTGGTGCGGCACGTCTTGCCGGAGTGCTCAAGGAAGTGCGCGAACGATCCGGGTGGGGTCGCGAACTGCCAGAGGGTGAAGGCATGGGTGTTGCAATCTGTCACGGTCAGGAGCGCACGATGCCGACCTGGATAGCCAGCGTTGCCCATGTTGCGGTCGATCCGGAGACCAGGAAGGTGACGGTCAAAAAAATCTGGCAGTCCATCGATTGTGGCACGGTGGTGCATCCCGACGGCGCGCTGGCGCAGGCAGAGGGTGCGATTTTGTGGGGCGTGAGTCTTGCGTTGCACGAGGGCGCGACATTCAAAGATGGTCAGGTGAGCCAGCGTAACCTGGATACCTATACGCCGCTCAGAATGGCCGACGTGCCGGAACTCGACATTCGTTTCATGCAAAGCACGGAATTCCCGACAGGTCTTGGTGAGCCGCCCTTGATTTCGGTGCCGCCGGCAATCGGCAACGCGATTTACGCGGCCAGTGGCATCCGCGCGCGGGATCTGCCGATCCGACTCTAGGAAACCGATAGGAGCGGCTGCGGGCCGAGACATCGATTTGCAACAGAGTGCGAGCGTCCGGGGGGCACAATGAATGCCGCGCCGAAGGAGCGATCGCGCCGCTGCGATAGAATTGCCTGCTTTTCGTAAGTACAGTAATCAAGAATCAGCGCTCAGCGCCTAGTCGAAACGGAACAGTCTTTATCAGCCAGCCAGAATCAACCCGACTTCATACCGTAACCTATTATGGTGGCTGGCTTCTGCTCGGGCTGGTCGGTATTTTCGTCTATTGGCCCGGTCTGAATGGACCGTTTTTATTTGACGATTTTGGCACTCTTGCCGACCTGGGAGACCTCGGCGGCATCAAAGACTGGTATACGTTCAAGTCCTATGTGTTTGGTGGTCACACGGGACCTACGGGCAGGCCTTTATCACTGCTGAGTTTCCTCCTCGACGGCAATAACTGGCCCACCGATGCATGGCCTTTCAAGCGTACCAACCTGGTCATTCATTTATTTAATGGCGCTCTCCTGGGCGTTGTTACCTTCCAGATTCTGCACCTTGTCGGTATCGACAAACAGCGATCACAGTGGCTGGCGTTGCTGAGTGCAGCTTGCTGGCTGTTACATCCTTTCCTTGTTTCAACGACGCTCTATGTCGTGCAACGGATGGCACAGCTGTCTACGATGTTCATTTTTCTGGGCATTATTTTCTACCTGCGTGGCCGTGGTCTTGTCGCGCAGAGGCCTGCCAAGGCGTATGCAACCATGAGCCTCGCACTTGGACTGGGCACGTTTCTGGCCATGATTTCCAAAGAAAACGGCATCTTGCTGCCACTCCTGGTGACAGTGCTGGAGTTCACATTGGTTGCCGGCCAGAAGCAGCACGTTGCACCACTAAACCGAACCTGGGCCGCTGTATTCTTGCTGGCGCCAACTCTGGTTGTTGTGTCCTATCTGGCAATGATCGCATTGACGGTCGATTTTTTTAATGCGATTCACCCAAGAGATTTCAGTACCTATGAACGCCTGCTCACCGAGTCCAGAGTCCTGGCAGACTACCTGCAACACTGGTTCTTGCCCAAACTTTTCACTGCCGGTGTGTTTCAGGATCATTTCCTGATATCAAGCGGATTTCTGACGCCACTGAGTACGGCCCTGTCGATGGTCTTTCATGTGTCGCTGATCTCGGTGGGAGTTGTTAAACGGCACAAGTGGCCATTGTTTTCCTTTGCCGTGCTTTTTTTCTACGCCAGTCATTTGCTTGAATCTACAGTTGTGAACCTTGAGCTCTATTTTGAACATCGCAATTACCTGGCTGCGGCCTTCCTGTATTTGCCCCTCATGGCAGGGCTGCAGAAAAGGATCAGTCGCCCTTTATTCACGGCGACTGTGTTCGGGATCTTGATCGTATTGGCCGGTTTCACACGCTATACAACAACAGTTTGGGAAAGTTACCCGTCTATCGTGGAGATGGCGGCCAGCAAGGTGCCAGGTTCCGCGCGAGCGCAACAGCAATATTCTCTCTTGCTATATAACGCACAGCGGTATGACGAATCGCTGCAGGTCGCAGATGCTGCAATTGAGCGAATTCCAGGGGATGAAGAGCTACGAATTTGGCGAGCCACAATTCGCTGCAACCTGGGCATGCTGTCCGCGGCAGAATTTAGTCGAATGAAGCAAGTAGTCGCTACCGCCAGATATGACCTGCGCGCATTGACCCTCTACGAAACACTGGTTAATTCTGTGGTAAGTAAAAATTGCCCCGGCGTTTCTCTAGACAATCTGCGAAGTCTGTTTACAGAAATGTTGCAGGAGCCGCTCAATGCAGACCCACGATCAGCAGGCTTTTCGCAGATTGTATATTTCGTTGGCATTGTGGATATTCACCAGGGAAATCGACAAAGAGCGATGAGTAATTTTGTGAAGTCTCTGCGATCCCGGCCCGGTGCCAGTCGGGCGATGCTCATGGCGTCGCTCATGGCATCAAATGAGTTCTACGTTGAAGCCATGGAATTGTCCGAAATCGCCTTGATAGAACTGGATGCTACACACAACGGTTTGTTGCACAGCGCTCAGGTCACTGAAAGTGATATCAGAGATTTCAGGGAAAAAGTACGTGAGGAGCTACGGCTCCGCACGCCCGATCCTAACGGAGTGTGAGCGTGGGGAAACAAGAGGAACGGGTGTCGGAGGATACAATGCTCGTGCATGACGAGCGACATTCCAAAGGCGCGATCGCGCCGCCGATCTACCAAACGTCGTTATTTTCCTTCGATTCCTATCAGTCGATGGTTGACCGGTTTCGCGGCGATACAGACCAGTCAGTGTATTCGAGAGTCGGTAATCCAACCGTTTCGGTGTTGCTGGACAAGATCCGCCGGTTGGAGCAGGGAGAGGCCGCGGCGGCATTTTCCAGCGGCATGGCGGCGATCAGTAATGCCATACTCAGCCTTGTAAAATCGGGCGATCGGATCGTGTGCGTGAAGGATGTTTATCCCGATGCATACCGTTTGCTAAGAGGTCTTTGTGCCCGGTTTGGCATCATCGCCGAATTTGTCGATGGGTCTGATTTGGCCGCCATTGAGGCAACGCTTCCTGGGGCGACGCTTCTCTATCTTGAAAGCCCCAACAGTTGGCTGATGCAGGAACAGGATCTTGTGGCTATCGCAAAGCTCGCGCGCGCCAACGGCGTCACGACCATCGTTGACAACAGCTGGGCTTCGCCGATTTTTCAGAAACCCCTGCAGTCCGGAATCGATCTGGTTGTACATTCCGCGTCTAAATATATCTCCGGTCACAGCGATACCGTTGCGGGTTTACTCGTTGGCAGTCGGTCTCTTATTGAAACAATGAATGCCGAGGTGACTCCGTACCTCGGGGCAAAGCTATCTGCACAGGAAGCGGCATTGTTGTTGCGGGGGTTGCGGACACTGCCACTGAGAATGCAGCGGCACCAGGAGAGTGGTCTGATGATCGCGGAGCGACTCTCGCAGCACGCCAGGGTGAAGCGCGTGTTTCACCCTGGCCTGGCACGAAAAGATTACTCTTTGCTGCGCGGATATGGAGGTTTGTTCAGTATTGAACTCGCTGGGGGTGTCGATATTCCTGCCTTTTGCGATGCGTTGTCGGTTTTTCGTTTGGGTGTGAGTTGGGGAGGCTACGAAAGCCTGGTGATGCCTGCCGAAGTTTCCATCAATCAGGCGGGTGAGCACAATTCCGCAGTCGATTTCGGGGTGTCACCCAGGATGATTCGTCTGTTCGTGGGGCTCGAAAACCCCGAGGATCTCTGGACCGATTTATCGCAGGCACTTGCCGGTGCGTAAATCTATTTCCCTGATCGAGGCAGCACTTCCGCTTATTGCGATGCTTGTATGCCTTGTCGTCGGCGGGTTCTTTATGCCAATCGGTACGGAATTGCTGGTGTCAGTCATGTTGGTTGCGGCTGCCGTCTCGGGATTGATAGCGATTCGGCACGGACATAGCTGGGAAGATATTCAGCGTTCAACCGGTGACAAACTTGCTGCAGTTTTTCCGGTAATACTTATCTTGTTATCCATTGGGATGTTGATTGGTTGCTGGATGTTCAGCGGCACGATTCCGATGCTGGTTTATTATGGCATTCAGCTGGTTGACCCGCAGTTCATGATCGTCACCGCCTTCCTGGTGACGGCAACCATGTCGCTGACGGGTTCTTCCTGGGCTGCGGCCGGTACCATTGGCGTGGCACTGATGGGGGTTGCCGCCGCCATCGATGCACCACTTGCGGCAACCGCTGGAGCGGTGGTTTCCGGTGCGTACTTCGGCGACAAGCTGTCTCCGCTATCGGACTCCACCAATATCTGCGCGATCGGCGCAAATGCGAACCTCTACGATCACATTCGCAACATGGTCTATACGGCATTGCCCTCGTTCGTCGTTGCTCTGATCGTGTATTTTGTCGCGGGTACGTTATCTGACATGGATGTTCAGTCATTGTCTCTGGACAATAACAGCTTGCTCAGGGAATTAGAGTCTGCCTATGAAGTGAGTTGGTGGGTCTTTCTGCCCGCACTGGTCGTGCTTTGGGGGACATTCGCCAGAAAGCAGGCCGCTTTGGTGATGGCTGCATCATCCGTTGTCGCGATGGCGGTTGGTATTGGTTTGCACAAGTTCGGCGCAAACAATGCGATCCTCTCCGCAATATCCGGCTTCGACGTCAACATGACCGGTCAGTTCGCCGCGGGAGGCAGTGTTCCAAGTGACATGTTGACTTCGTTACTTAATCGCGGTGGGGTGAATTCGATGTCCAGCACATTGATCATCATCATCGCCGCATTCCTCCTCGCCGCCGGTATGGATGTGTCCGGCGCGCTCGAAAAATTGCTGCGTACGATGTTGAGTCGTGCACGCACAGCTTTCGGCCTGGTTTCCGCAACACTGGCGTCCGGTGCGACAATGATCGCGCTGACCAGCCATGGTGGTGTCACAGCGCTGATCGTTGGCGGGCTGTTTCAGGATGCCTATCGTGAGCATGGACTCGCACCGGAAAATTTATCCAGATCGATGGAGGATTCAGTCACCATTCTGGAACCATTGATGCCATGGACGGTGTCGGCGATCTTCATGGCGAGCACGCTTGGCGTACCGACGGTTGAGTACATGCCATGGGCAGTTTTCTGCATGACCGGATGGATGTTTTCGCTGCTGCTTGCGGCAACGTTCCCGCGCACTGGTTTTGGGCTGAAGCGACTCTAGTCCTCAGGCCATTTTACTGGCGATTGGTCGGGTCCGGAATACTGGAGTTGACCCGGTTTGGTGGACACCCGATCCTTTGAGAAGGAGGAGTCCACAATGCCAAAATCAAGACCACCGTATGCGCCGGAGTTCCGGCAACAGATGATCGAGCTGGTTGGTGCAGGCCGCACGCCGGAGTGGAGGCGCTTTGGCGCCGCCCCCGCGCTTCTCGATCCGTTTCCCGGAGCCATTGGTGGCAACGTGGGCGGTGTGATCGATGTGAACTTTCCTTACGCTACTGGTGAAGCC
>JADFNG010000015.1 GCA_022563505.1 Pseudomonadota bacterium
GCCCCGACGCCGACCACACCACCCGCTGTCATCGAACAACTACGATTCCTCGGCTCACCGAACGAACGCGGTCAGCGAGAATTCCGTTTCGAAGGGCAACTTTAGTAAGCCTTGGAGCGAGAGCATGGATGTAGCAGCAGCACAGCGGACGGAAGGACAGCGATATTGGCCAAAAAGTTTTGCGGCGATGGCTTCCAGCGCGAACTGTTCATGAATGCTCCGGGCCAGGCGCGCAGGCGGTCAAAGGGACTTCCCGGAATTGCTGCAATAACGGAAAGTACAAGGCGGCCTTGACCGGCACGTTTGCGTAGTGCCGATACAGGCTGCTGTATTTTTGCAGTTGCGGCTGGTATCGATCTGCCTCGTGCTGCAGAAACGCCTCAAGATCACCGCCTTCGTGGGTGGAGGTTTTGTAATCAATTATCCAGTGGACGCCATGCTCATCGATGCGTACCCGGTCGATAACAATCGATGCAATACGATCCTGCCAGAGGCCCGTTAATGCCAGTTCTGCGCAGCCCTCGCCGCCCAGAATCCAGCGCCCCTGCGCATCCTGTAAAATCCCCGACAAGGCCAGTTGCACGCGCTGACACACAAAATCAAGCTCTTCGCTCGCCACGCGCAGATCTTGCGCCCAACGACGCGTCATTGACTCAGTGATACCGAGGTGCTCGGCATCCGGGATGTGGCCATCTTGCACAAACGCATGCAGCCACCGATGCACGATGGTTCCCGCATGTCGTGCAGCAGTCCCTACCCAATAAAACTCAACGGCCCTGTCTGCCACAGCGGCTGTCTCGGCAGAGGCAGCAACGGATAACGGCAATTCGGGCGGCCGCGGCAATAGCGGGCTCTTGCCGCTACGTCGCAGTCGCGGGGCAACGTACATCTCCCCGGCATCATTTTCCGTAACGCCGTCGTCCACTTCATATTGCGCAAATTCCTGTGTAAAAACCGCTTCGAGTGCGGGCCAGAGTCGACTTAGCAGACTGCCTGAGTGCGGTTGTCGCATCTCAGCACCGTCACGCGTTGTATTCACATGGCCAATCAAATGCAGCGATTTCTTTGCACGTGTGCAAGCCACGTACAGCAGCCGATCGAGCTCCAGGCGGTCACTGTCTTGCAAGCGCGCTTCAATGTATTGATGCAATGGATCATTCTCGAGTTCGGCGGCTGGGCCGACCGGGCTGATAATCATGTCGCTGCCGCTGCGATCGCCACTGTGGCCCGGAACATTCAGCCAGCTCAAGACCGCCTTCTTGCTCGTACTCGTCGATCGCCCCAGCGACGGCAAAACCACGTGATCAAATTCCAGTCCTTTCGCCTTGTGAATGGTCATGACTTGCAGGCGACACTGCTCGTTCGCCTGGCTGGATACGCGTTCATCATCCAGGCGTTGCTCAAGCTCCGCCGGGTCCGCCAGCGTGCCGGCTGTTTCTATTTTTTCGAGCACGTCAAAGAATCGATAGGCATTGTCCAGCTGTTCGCATTCCTGGATGTGGCCCGGCCCACCCAGTTCATACCAACTGGCTTCAATGCGAAGTCGCAGCGACTGCACACGATTTGTGACGAAACAGCGCTGTAAAACCGGCAGGAAGTTCGCCAGTATTTCCTGCGCATCCAGCGACAATGTCGCCAGGCGCGACTCGTCCTGAAGCAAACTCCACACGGGGTCACCGGCCGCATCGAATACCAGCCGATGCAAGTCCGCCCAGGTCAGTCCCACCAGTGGGCTGCGCAGCAAACCAAGCCAGGCCGTCCTGTCACCCAAATGACAAAACGCACGTGTCAGCGCCAGCAAATCAATGATTTCCGGCAAGTCCGTCAACCGATCGATCTCAACCGCGTGATAAGCGATCGCTTTGCGGCGCAGTTCCGCAAGCAGCAGGTTTAACTGGGTGCGACTGCGTACCAGCACAACAACATCCTGCTGCGCAGACTCCGCCAGGCATCCTTCAAGCACCGCCACGGTCGTCAATGCTTCGTCAGCCGTGCTCGCATTGAATAGCGGATAGACTTGATAACTAGCAGTCGCATGCAGACTCGCGACCGGTACGGATGCCGAATATTTTATTGCTCCCGACGCAATGTCGTCTTGCGCGGGGAACATCTGCTCAAATACCGTATTGAACCAGTGCACCAGGTGCTCACCCGAACGAAAATTTTGCCGCAACGTCAGCGACTCAAGCGGCAATCCACTTACGCCGAACTCCCGCGCAAGCACAAATTGGCCGACTTCGGCGTGCCGAAAACGATAAATCGACTGCATCGGATCGCCCACACAAAAAAGCGTCCGACCGTCATCTGCTTGCCAGCCTGCCGTCAGTCTCTCAAGCAATCGATACTGGCCAATCGACGTGTCCTGCATTTCATCAAGGAGCAAATGACGAATGCGGTAATCCAGCATCAGCGCGATTTCGCCGGGCTCCTCAGGGCTGCCCAGCGCCGCCTCGGCCGCCTGCGCTACCTCGGTATGGTCAATGACTCCCTGCTCGCTGAATATTCGTTTGAGTTCCACCACCGCCAATGGCAGCAGAGTGAGCAGTGACAGCAGGACATCCCATTGCTGATTATTGTATTTCGGCTCCGGCAAGAGGCGTACGCGACGCAACAAACCGAGCAACCGTTGATCCGTCGACAAGTCGGCGATCAGTTGCAGCCAGGCTTTTTTCTGACCGTCATCTCCCGTCGGAAAGCCATCGGTTTTGCTGATCGTCTTGCGCCAGCTACCCGTCTTGGTCAACAGCAATGACGCAATGCCTCGCCACAAAGGCAGATCGTCTGCGGTCTTTCCGGGAATTGCCTGCAAGCCTGCAAGCGCCGCCGCAAGATGCGCATTATTGCCATTTTCAATCAGCATTGAAGCGGCGTGAGCGGCCAGAGCCGGCAGCTCGCCAGTGTCGCTTTGTATGAGTCTGTGCTGTGTCGCGCTTAAATGATGCTCAATCACAGCCGCGATATTCTGCTCCAGCAACTTGCGTACAGCGACGGCATCTTCGACCTGGCCGCTGCCGGTAATGTGCAGCCATTGGTCGCGCGTCTCAAGCATGCGTGCGATGCAGGTGATATAGACACCGGTATTGTTGTCCTGATGGCTCAGTACATTTTCAACGGCGGCATTCCGCTCGTCGTCGCCGAGCAACCAGTCCAGCGTCGCCACAGCCGCGGAACGATAAAGGGACTTCGCCTCCGCATTGACCACGGTGTTGGTCATGCCGCCGATGCCCGAACTCAGCGGCAGCAAGCGTGCAATGCCTGCACACAATGAATCCAGCGTCTGAATACGCATGCGGCTCGGAGATTCGATCAGGTGCCAGTCAAGCTCCGCATCTCTTGCCATGACAGCCAGCGCTGCATCCAGCGTCACTTGTTCATGAGGGCGTTCGGCAACGGCTCCTGCCCTCGCCTGTTGCAGCGATTTTGCGACCCGCTGCTGCATCTCGCGCGCCGCCTTGCGCGTGAACGTAATGGCGAGCACTTCTTCCGGGTTGTCGACGGTTGCAAGGAGACGTAAGTAACGCTGTATCAACAATTCGGTCTTGCCCGAACCCGCCGGAGCCTGAACGATAAAGGAACGTGTTACATCGAGCGCCTCGGCACGGGCCCTGGAATCCGCTTCAATCAGCGCCTTCTCAGTTGGCACGTTTGTGTTCCTCCGCCCGACTCAACACGTTTAGCGGCCTGCTTTGCTCTGTATTCAATCGCAGGTTAAGGCGCACGTCACCCGCGCTGATTTGCTCCATGGCAAAGCGCACCAACTGCTTCCAGTCCCGCAGCATGTCACGCCAGTCACTCGCGGCAAGGTTGCTCCATTCCACGCTGCCGCCGACTCCCTTGCACAGGGTTGCGCGGCTGGCGATATTGAACAAAGCCAGTCCGCCGACCTCTTCCGCCAACGCCGTGGCATAGACCACGACCTGCAAATCAACGGGATTCCCGTCACGGCCCAGCAGGTTTTTCACCTGGCCGGTCTTGTAGTCGATGATCAGCAAAGTACCATCCGACAAGCGGTCAATGCGATCCACCCTGAGGGTCAGTTGAACCCCGGCCCACTCAAATTCGATGCGCTCCTCAACCTGCTCGACGCTGAATTCCGCACGCGTTTTCTCCATCGCCAGAAATTGCCTGATCACCGTGCGCAGGCGCGTTCGCTCCAGTGCGAACAGGCGCCTCAAAATCGCATCGGCATGGCGCAATGAATCCGCAAATCCGGCGGTGATGGCGGCCTCGATCCGCTTGGCGATGTCCTGATCCGACCAGGCAACAATGTCGCTCGATGACGGCTTTTGACGCATTAATTGATACAGCGTCTCGTGCAACAGGCTGCCACGCAAACTGGGAGAGAGCCCCACTTCAAAGCGCCGCAACTCCCTGATGCCGAGGCGACCGTATGCGAATGCGGCGAATGGCTCGACCGTTTGACGATGGACAGTGTACGCACCGCCGGCAACTCGTTCGACGCCGTTTACGGGAGGGACAGGATCATCGCTGATGACGTGAACATCCGCATGCCCGATCAGCGTCTCGGCGTACCAACCGGGATCATGGTGTTCGTTAAAGGCAAGCGCCGATAACTCTTCGAGCAGCGGACTTCGCAGTTGCACAGTATCTTGCTCGGCGCACGCCCAGCTCAGGTGAACCGCCGATGCCGACGCGACCAGGCGTTTGAGAACCCTGCGCGAATACTGCAACGAGTCTTGCGGGCTCGCGTCTGGCATGGCATGCGTGCGTTGCAGTTTTCGCGACACGAGGGCCATCGGCTGAGCCGACGATGGCCAGCGACCCGCATCCAGACCTGTCACCCAAAGGTGGTCAAATTCCATGCCGGCAGCCTCCAGGCTGCCCAGGAGACTGACCAGCCCGGCTCCCGTGTCGGGCTGGTAAACGATATCGCGTGCGAGGCTTTCAATGTGGTGAATCGCAGCGGAGCATGTCATTTCAGGCAGGACTCTGTCGAGTGCCGCAAACTCGTTCAACAGATTACGCCAGCGATTGAGCAGCTGAAACTCACTGCTGTTCGGGCTGCTCTCACCCGGCCAGCCAATGTTCGTCAGGAGCTCGTCGAAACGCGCTGCCCAGCGAACCGGCGTGTTTTTTACACGGGCGAGGGTCTGCCATGAGGCGATGCGCCGCACGCCATCGAGCCACGCCTGCGCATCCGGACTTTTTGCGTGCTCTGCAAGCGCGGCGCCTAATGCGGCTGCGGTCCATTTGCGATCCGGCAGTTTTCTCAATCGCAGTTCCAGCTTCGATCGCCCTGCCGTACCACCCGTGCCGACAAAAGGGCTGCGTAGCACGATGCTCACATCTCGCGATACCAGGCCCCGGTGTGCCCAACGCAGGCAAAGCAATGCAACATGAATGGCGGGATAGTCGGACAGCCTGCGGCCATAAGACACGTTGACGGACTGATCGAAATGACTGCCCCCACTTTGCCAGCCGGGCGCCAGTCCCTCGCGGATCAGGCGTGCAAACCGCGCCGACTCGGTCTCCAGGTCCGTGGCCACGATCGCCACGCGTGCCGCCGGGTTCGCAAGCAAACGGGCTCTTGCCCAGGCGCCGGCTGCCCGCAATTCAGCTTCGACGTTGGCATAAGATGAGGTCGTCAAGGCTATAGCGGGTCCCCGTTGTGCTGCGGCCGCCACGTGGCAATCATTGCCTCTTAATGCTGAAAAAAGTGCCTCAACGACGGGCGACAGACGATCAAAACCAACATGGACAATGTGTCGGGCAATTGGCAGTTCACCGGAGGGAAGTGCTTTGATCACAGCAGCGGCAACTTGCTCTGCATCTATCCAGTGACGCTCGGCCAGCGTGTCACTGTAACTCCGCGCCGCCTCCGCAAAGGCGTGTTCATCACTACTGCGCGCTTCACGGGAAAGTTCGGCTATGGATACCTGCCACTCAAGAAGGCGTTGCCAGGCCACACGAGCCTGGCGCAGCAAGTTGTGTGATTGGCTCAGTGCACTGCCCAAATGACGATTGATGCTGCTATCCCATAAGACCTTGCTGGTGTGGGCGTCAATTAATTGGGGCGAGTCACTGCAGGCGGATGCTTGCAGTAACGTGGGCAACCAGTCTTGCCAAAAATGAATGCGGGGCGATGGCCAAGCCTGTCGCCCCGCCGCCAGCTGCTGCCGGTCATGCGCGGAACGTAACTCACGGGCAAGACGCCGGCTCGAAGTGATGATAATTGCGTCGGCGTCGGCCGCGCCTGCCAGCCACGCATAAAGAGGGCTACCGCCGCCCGTTTCACTCATGCTGTCCCGTGAAGTGATTGTGATGAGGTGCAATAATCATATATCACCGGCCGCCCGAAGTGCCGCGATTTTTTTCGTCGAGTAACCCAGTTCTTCGCGCAGCACTTCGCTGGTGTGCTCACCGAGCAGCGGTGGCGCACACCGGTATTCAACTCGGCTTTCCGAAAAGTTGACCGGGTTGGCAATCGTCGGCACCCGCCCGCGATCCGCTTTGCCTGTAGGCCGAAATTGAACAGTAAATTAATGCAGGATTCAGCTCTCGAAGGCTTGCCGCGTCCAGCCCGTAACGCTGCAACGTACCCACTCGATAGTTCTCCAGCAGCACATCGCTACCGCGGACAAGATCCCGCACGAGTTGCTGACCATCGGCATGGGCCAGATTGCAGGTGACCGAACGCTTGTTACGATTAGCCGCCAGGAAATAGGCCGCGTCTGGCGTATCGAGACCCTTGCCGTCCTGCAGCCAGGGCGGACCCCAATGGCGGCTGTCGTCACCGCTTCCGGGTCTCTCTATCTTGATCACATCCGCGCCGTAGTCCGCGAGTAGCTGGCCTGCCCAAGGGCCGGCGAGCACGCGACTCATGTCGATCACTCTCGTTCCCTGCAGTGCTCCAGCCATGCGGAATTGCCCGACGTCCTTTTGATAATAAAAACCCGGCCAACCGTGACGGTTGGCCGGGCGGGTCCGCACGGAGATTGCGGATTGCGCGACTGAAACGCCGCAGCCGATCGTTTGACCGTACTGCTATCCGATTCAGTCTAGCTCTTCGACCTCGGCACCTTTGACGCTAGCGGGTTCCGGGGGCTTTTGTTCGGCCCTTTCTATGCTTCCATAGCGAACCAGTAACTCTTGTTTTTCTTCAGCCGATACCCGGCTGATGGCCCTGATACTTACCGATTCTGCAGAAAAAGTACCAAAAATAATGGCGTCACCCCCGTAAGGGCAAAGCTGGCCGTCCCTCGACTTAAACTTGAGACTCGTTGAGTGGCGCAGCTCATAGGCCGGCCAGAACAGGGTCACAAAGTACGTTCTCTTGCCAGACCCGGTAATCAGCAAATGACTTTTGTCCAGCGGACTATAGTCTCGGATAGTCCGGATCAGGATGCAATCCGTGCCTTGAAAATCAGCATCCTTACTGACGTTGGATTTGCCATCCGCGTCTTCGGATATTGTTGAGCATCCACTTAAAGTAAATACTATTATCAATTGAATTATAAAGAATTGTTTCATATTTTTATTCAACGCCTCGACGCTTTTCCTGACTTGCACAAGCGGCCCCAATTAATCCTTTGGACACTCCATTTCGGTATTAAGTTCAGCAGAAATCCGCACTTCGCAATGGTCCAGGCGATCAACTTTCGGTGTGATGCGCATTTTCGACGACAATCGACCGGGCCGAATCCTGTAGCCACTCACTCCAGGAGCCCACATAGAGACACGGATCGGAAAAGCCGGCGATGCTGGCGGACAACGCGAGGTGACACGCCGTCACCCCGGAGCCGCACATGACCCCCCACGGTGTCTCCGCGGGAATTTCTCCGATGCCAGCCCAGCAAGCCTTGATTTCATCCGCACTGCGCCACGTTCCGTCCTCATGCAATGCATCCGTAAACGGCAAATTCACCGCGCCTGGCACATGCCCTGCCACCGGATCGATCGGCTCATGCTCCCCCATGAATCTCGTTGGGGCACGCGCATCGACCAGCGTGAACGCGCTGTCTGCCGCGAGCCAGGCCTCGATCTGTGCGACGGTCCAGACCATTTCAGACGCGCCACTGCCGCTGAAAGAGCCAACCGGCAAGGATGTATGTTGCCGACTGACCACGCCATCTGCTTGCATCCAGGCAGCGAAGCCGCCATCAAGCAGCGCGACATCGCGGTGACCAAGCCAGCGCAGCATCCACCAGAGTCGAGAGGCGACACCACCCCCTGCATCGTCGTATACGACAACCTGAGTGTCATTCGATAGGCCCCAACGCTGCAGTGTCGCAACAAATGTCGCTACGTCAGGCAACGGATGCCTGCCGGAGCCAGCCGAAATCGGTGCTGCAAGATCGGTATTCAGATTCGCATAGCTGGCACCCGGTATATGCCCGGACGCATAATCTTTCTGCCCCTGATCCGGATTCATCAGAGAGAAGCGGCAATCGACGATACGAAAAGCTGGATTATCCAGGTTCTCAGCAAGCGTCTTCACGGAGATAAGTGACTGATAACGTCTCATTGGCAGGGGCACACGTCGCTAATTCTTTGAAGGGATATAACAATGGCCGCATTTCACTTGTACAGGGCGCTTTCGTCGTAGACAATACGCGTTTTTTGCAGCGCAGCAAAGCTGTGCATTAATCGCTTGACCGGGTACGGGAGACCATTCGGTGGAAAAGATTCTGGTAGGGCTGAAACGTGTTGTCGACTACAACGTCCGTGTGCGCGTGCGCTCAGACGGCAGCGGCGTCGAGACGGATGGCGTCAAGATGAGCATCAATCCATTTGATGAGATTGCTCTCGAGGAAGCGCTGCGGATCAAGGAGCGTGGCGAGGCAAGCGAAGTCATTGTTGTATCCATTGGACCCTCCGAGGCACAGCAGCAGCTGCGTACGGGACTGGCGATGGGTGCAGACCGTGCCATTCTGATCGAGAGTGCGGATCCCGTTGATCCACTGACGGCTGCGCGCGTGTTTCTGGAACTGGTCAATCGTGAACAGCCCGGAATGGTCTTGCTGGGCAAACAAGCCATTGATAATGACAACAACCAGGCGGGTCAGATGCTGGCCGCAATCTGGGGGCGCCCTCAGGCGACTTTCGCGTCCAAAGTCGAAATCCAGGGATCGACGGCGACAGTCACACGCGAGGTGGACATTGGACTCGAAACCATCGAGATCGATTTGCCAGCCGTTGTCACTACCGACTTAAGACTCAATGAACCGCGCTATGTGAAGCTGCCCGACATCATGAAGGCGAAAAGGAAGCCCCTCGATATCACACCGCTGGCCGAGCTTGGTGTCGGTACGGCTACCGCCCATGCCGAGGTTGCATTTGAACCGCCTGAAGAGCGCCAGAAAGGCATTATGGTCCAGGATGTCGCTGGTCTCGTCGAAGCACTGAAAGACAAGGGGCTGGTCTGATGTCAAAAGTATTGATTATCGCCGAACACGACGGTGCAACCCTCAACGAGAGCACCGCCAAGTGCGTTGCCTGCGCCAACGATTTGCCGGACACAGAAATCGACCTGCTGGTGCTGGCGAAGGATGGCAGCGGCGTCGCTGAGCAAGCGGCCAGGCTGGACTCGGTCGCCAAAGTACGGCTTATCGAAAACGATGCCAACGAACACGCACTCGCCGCAGTCCTGGCACCACAAATTGTGGCACTTGCAGGCGGCTATTCCCACCTGTTCGGTCCCTCCACGACCTTTGGCAAGGATCTGATGCCCCGTGTCGCGGCATTGTTGGGCGTCAACCAGGTCAGCGATATTATGAGCGTACAAGGCAGCCACACGTTCAAGCGGCCAATTTACGCTGGCAACGTCATCCTGACGGTTGAAGCGCCTGCCGACCTTCCCGTCGTGGCCACAATACGCACGGCGTCCTACAAGAGTGTCTCTGCGACCAATAACGCGCCGGTCGAATCGCTGACCGACCACACCGAATTGCCACAACACACGCGCTTCGTCGGTCTCAGCAGCGGCAGTTCCGATCGCCCCGATCTGCAATCGGCGTCCCTCGTGGTGTCCGGCGGACGCGCCTTGGGCAGCGCCGAAAACTTTGCTCTCATTTATGCTCTTGCGGACAAAATGGGCGCGGCCGTTGGTGCGTCGCGTGCCGCCGTGGATGCAGGCTATGTACCCAATGAACTGCAGGTCGGACAGACCGGCAAGATCATCGCTCCGGATCTCTATATCGCCATCGGTATTTCCGGCGCCATCCAGCACCTGACCGGCATCAAAGACGTGGGCACCATTGTCGCCATTAACAAGGACGAAGACGCGCCCATCTTCGAAGTCGCCGACATCGGCCTCGTCGGCGACCTGTTCAAGATTATTCCAGAGTTAAAAGACGCGCTCTGACGGCGATGTTGGCGGAGCCACCTCTGGCCGATGCATCAACAATCTAATTCTCGTATGAGGGTCTGGTAATTGCGGGGACAGTTTACTGAATTAGATAAGTAAACTGTCCCCTTAACTCTTAACCCAAACGAAATCTACAAATTCTCCAGAATCGCCTCCGCCTTGCTGACGTCGAGTTCGCCGGGGGCTTCGACTGCAACGTAGGTCGCTGTTCCATCGTCAACAATGATGGCGAAACGCTTGCCGCGTGAACCCATACCGGCGCCGCTCGCATCAAGTTCAAGATCGAGCGCGCGGGCGTATTCGCCATTGCCGTCTGCCAGCATGATGACCTTGTCGCCAACTTCACGATCTTTGCCCCAGGCATCCATGACGAAGACATCATTGACAGCCATGCAGGCAATTGTGTCGACTCCCTTGGTAAAAAGGGTGTCTGCCTGGTTAATGTATCCGGGCAGATGGCCCTTCGAGCAGGTCGGCGTAAATGCGCCGGGAACGGATACCAGCACCACCTTCTTGCCAGCGAATAAATCGTCGGTCGACATACCGCCGGGCCCGGATTCGGTCATCACTCCAAACACGCCGGATGGCATTTTTTCGCCTGCTTGTATTGGCATCTTAATTCTCCTTAAGTTTCTTGCTGTGTACTTTCATCGTAGCACCGCGTAAGTATAATCATCTGAACCACGGGAGCGAGCATGATTTTTGATTTAAATGAAGAGCAGCAGATGATTCAGGCAGCTGCCCGGGACTTTGCACAAAATGAAATCGTCCCGATTGCGGCCGAGTTTGATGCGAGTGGAAAATTTCCGCTGGACACGATACGCAAAGCCGGCGAACTCGGCTTCATGGGCGTCGAGATTCCGGAAGAATACGGTGGTGCAGCGTTCGATACCATTGGCTACGCGCTGGTGGTTGCGGAGATATCCGCTGCCGACGGCGCGCACGGCACGATTGTGTCAGTGAATAATTCTCTGTACGGCAATTCTCTTTTGGACTTCGCAACCCATGAGCAGAAAAAACGCTTTCTGGAACCGGTGGCATCCGGCCAGGTCATCGGTGCCTACGCGCTGACTGAGCCACAGTCCGGTTCAGACGTATCCATGATGCGCGGACGAGCGCAGCTTTCCACGGACGGCTCTTACTACACGATCAATGCCAGAAAGGCCTGGATTACCTCCGGACCGGTTGCAAAGTACATTATTCTATTTGCCAAGACCGACCCGGATGCTGGCGCTTCTTCGAGTATCAGCGTTTTCGTCATCGATACCGATGAAGCCGGTTTCCAGTGCGGCAAGACGGAACCCAAGATGGGTATTCGAGCGTCAGCAACCTGCGAGATCGAGCTAAATGACTATCGGTGTCCGCTTGAGAACCGGATCGGCAAAGAAGGACAGGGTTTTCGTATTGCGATGACGGTGCTGGATGCGGGCCGGATCGGTATTGCCGCACAAGCGCTTGGGATCGCCCAGGCTGCCTATCAGGCCGCCATCGAGTATTCACGTGAGCGACAGGCATTTGGCGCCAAAATTGGCAGCTTTCAGGCGATTCAGTTCAAGATTGCCGATATGAAGGTTCGCATCGAGGCCTCGCGCTTGCTGGTGATGCAAGCCGCGTGGCAAAAGATGGAATGCAAAAAGAAAGGAACCCGCAACACACTCAATAGCAGCATCGCGAAGCTTTTCGCTTCTGAAACTGCCATGTTTGTGACCCACCAGGCCATGCAGATTCACGGTGGCATGGGCTACAGCAAAGAATTGCCGCTTGAGCGCTATTTTCGCGATGCAAGAATCACTGAGATTTACGAAGGCACCAGCGAGATTCAGCGAATGGTCATTGGTCGGCTGGAAACGGGCCTGCGTTAGCAAGCCCGTTATTTACCGCTTGCCACGCCTGACGCGAGGTTCCTTAATACCCGTTTTCGGCAACGTGTACGATCAGGCCGTCGAGTTCATCCGTCACTTCGATCTGGCAGGTTAGCCGGCTCGTGTCTTTGCGTTCATACGCCGCATCGAGCATGCTGTCCTCCATGTCATCCATTTCGGCAAGCTTGGCAAGCCAGGCTTCGTCGATGTAGCCATGACAAGTTGCACAGGCGCACGCGCCGCCACACTCTGCAACAATGCCCTCGATATTATTATTGATTGCTCCCTCCATGACGGAGTAGCCAACTTCCACCTCAACGTCGTGGCGTTCACCGTCGGTAGTGATGTAACAGATCTTCGGCATTCTGGGAATTTCCTCTTGCGGGTAAAGCAGGCCATTGTGGCAACGGCGGACTGCTTCAAGTCACTATTTCAAGTCCTCTGACGCAACAAAAACAGCCCGGCGTCAGCCGGGCTGTCTTAATACGACTGATTATATATTGGGTCAGATACGATCGATTTGCTTGCGCCTCTTGGCGAGTTTCTGTGCCTGCTTCCGTGCTGCACTCTCCGCCAGTCGAATCTGCCGGTCTCGTGCGATATCGCTATTAATGACGTTAATCCATTGCCTGGCGATACGCGCCGACCGTTTTGTCTTGCCTGCTTCGCTGAAAGCCTTGATGGAGTCCTGATACTTCTGCAGGTTATAAAGACACATTCCCAAGGAAATTTGCGCATTGTCCAGGCTTTTAATGCCGCCCTTGCGCAGACCGGCACGAACAGATGAGACGCACTCATCGTATTGGCCAAGATTCAAATAGGCATTCCCCAGACGCAAATCCAGTTCGCCTTCATCAGTCATCCTGGCGGCTTCCTGCAACGCCGGTATGGCTGCCTTGTCCTCCTGAGCCAGGGTTAATGCCTGCGACAGCAAGCGATAGTTTCTCGCCGACTTGCGGACACGACCGCTGTTCATTTCGGTATCGAGCAACTGGGCTGCTTTGTAGGGCACTTCGGCCTGCATATAGAGTTGCGCCATGGTGACCAGCTCAGACTCTTTCACCAGCAGTTTTTGAGTGTGCGCGGCATCGTACGCATAAATCAGATTCTCATCTTCGCCTAACTCAGTGTAGGCACCGGCCAGCGAGAACCAGTATCGCTTCTTCGGCCAGGTCATCAGGAGAATCTTCTGAATATCGCGAACCATGGCGTAGTCTTCTTGCTGAAAGTAAGCGAAATTCAGCAGCGTGTACCAATCCTCCTTAACTTGTTTATTGCGTTTTCTCGCTATATCCATTGCTGTTTCAATGGGCTTAACCATCGCAACAAAATCATCCACCTGGTACAGGTTCTGCGCGTAAAGGATGTATGGATCGGGCGCCGGATTCAACTCCAGCACGAAGTATTGGTCGAGTAGCTTGATCGCCTTGTGGTATTCCTCTTCCATCGTATTGAGTTGCGCCATCGTATAGATGGTGCCCTTCAATATCTGTGGCTCGATGCTCGGAATACGTATCATCTTGCCATAGGCGTCCAGCGCCGCCGTAATATCGTCAATGTTGTAATAAACGAAGCCGAGATAATTGAGGACATTTTGCGACTCATACTCAGTCAGCTTGCCGCCTCTCATCATATTGTTCAGAATTTTCAAAGCACCCTGGTAGTTTTTTGAATCCACGTGCTCTTGCGCTTTCGTGATTCTGTCGTAGACCTCCTTGCTGACCGCTTGAGCCTGTTTCGTCTGCTGTTTATCGCGCTGTGCACGCTCCTCTTTCCTGGACGTCTGCGCGCTGGCCGAGCTCACAACGAGGAAAATCGCCAATACAAGCAGGGCAATTCGGGTGGATATTCTATTTGAAATATTCATTCTGATTTATTCCTCAGCGTATTCCCGCACTTGGAACTACTCTCCATAATTCGTCGCTTAATCTTCCATCCTGAAAGTGATTCGAGTCTTGACGCCTACCACGTCAACGGGTATGCCATCGACAACACGCGGTTTGTACTTGAATTTCAGTACTGCCCGTGTTGCTGCTCTCTCAAACAGACTGCTGGTTGAATACATGACGATGGGATTAGTAACGCTGCCAGACGCTGTCACCGTGAAACTCATGTCCACATAACCTTCCAGGCCACGTGCCTGAGCACGAGCCGGATATATCGGCGCCACGCGAACGATGGGCAGATAGTCACCTTCGGCAATGTTCATTCCTCCGGGACCACCAATGTCGATGTTTTGTGCCACTGGAGGTGGTGGGATATTGATCGTCGGTGCGTTCGGATCAATGCTGTCCGTATCCTGTGGCGGAACCACGGGCGGGACTTTAGGCGGCTTCGGCGGTTTCTCCGGCGTTAAATCCTGTGTATTGACGTTTTCGTTGCGTCGCACGCGCACAAACTCAAGCACATGGCGCTCCCGCGGCTTGACCAGCGCGTCCACTCCCGACTCGATGAGGATTTGCATGATAAACAACAGGCTTAACGTAACGATGCTCCCCGCTACAATAGAAAATGCGTATCGGCCTAGCATAAATTCATTCTCCTGCTTCGCTGTTTCCGCTCTTGATCAGGCTCGGAAATCCGGCGCCTTTAAGTCTGTCAAGACCCCGAATATCCACAGCAGTTTCTAGTCCATGTTCGCCGCAATCGAGATGTTATACACCCCCGCCGCCCGGGCAGCGTCCATCACAATCACCAGCATCTCATTGGTTGACTTCTTGTCCGCCTGGATGACCACCGAACCTTTCGGATTTTCCGCATGCAGCCGCTCGATATTCGGCCGCACCGCACGCGGATCGATCAGTCGCTTGTCGATCCAGATTTCATCGTTGGGACTGATGGCGATCAGGATATTCGCATCCTCGATTTTTTCTGCCGTGGGTGCATCGGGCCGATTCACGTCAATGCCCGCCTCTTTGATAAAAGACGCCGTAACGATGAAAAAGATAAGCATGATGAATACAACGTCGAGCATCGGCGTGAGATCGATTTCCGCCTCTTCTTCGGGTTCTATTCCTTGATTGCCTCTGCGCATAATAATTACCTTTTAATGATCCATGGTGAGCGAGTCGCCAAGAAACTCGATTTCACGTGCTGCCCGCCTGGTTAACAAAGTGACCAGGAGCACTCCGGAAAGCGCCCCCACCATACCCGCCATGGTCGGCACAGTAGCCTGCGATACGCCCGCTGCCATGGCCCTGACGTTGCCGGACCCGGACGTGGCCATGGCCCCGAAGACCTTGATCATGCCGGTTACCGTGCCCATCAGCCCCAGCAACGGACACAACGCGACCAGGGTTTTGATCATCATGATCTGCCCATTGGTTTCCATCGAGAATCGCGAAATCATTCCTTCCCTGATTCGATGTGCGTTCCACGAGCGGCGTTCAGCCCGGCCTTCCCAATCGGCCCGAATATTCTTCGCGATGGCCTGCAGATTCGTTCTGAAAAACAACAGGCGTTCAATAATCAACGCCCACATCACGAATATCACCAGCGCGATCCACCTCAATACCGGACCACCCAGTTCCATAAAGTCCCGGATGGCCTCAAAAGCATCAGCTAACCAAAGCATATTCGCTCCTTTTAAGTCTCGCCGTGCTTCTCAGAGTGGACTGCAACGATGCCAGCGCTCTGCGATTGAATGATATTAATGATCTTGCGACTCTGGCCGCTGACCAGCGTGTGAATCAGGATCATCGGGATGGCGACTACGAGTCCCAGCACCGTGGTCATCAGTGCCTGGGAAATACCGCCTGCCATCATTTTCGGATCCCCGGCGCCGTAGAGCGTGATCACCTGGAAGGTCTTGATCATGCCGGTTACGGTACCGAGCAGGCCCATCAGTGGCGCAACCGCCGATATCACCTTGATCAACAACAGGCCCTTGGTCAACTCCGGCATCTCCTTCAACGCGGCCTCGCTCAGTTTGAGCTCTACAGTTTCGGTATCCGCGTTGCGGTTCGACTCGTAAGCCGCGAGCACGCGTCCCAGCGGATTGTCGGTGCTCGCCGTGTCACTCTTGAGCTGTGCCCTGACCCTGCGACCGTCTCCCGACAGTCCGACCCAGCGCCATCCCGCGATGAGGAGCCCGATGAATCCCAGCGCGATAATGCAATAACCGACGATGCCGCCCTGATGAATCCGTTCCATCACGGTGGGTGATTCGACCAGCAACGCCAGAATGCCGCCACGAGTCACATCAAGACCGAAACGGACCAGGCCGTCGGTCGCATCCATCATGTCGCCCGTTGAATTCGTATAGCGAGCCTGTTCCGGCTGACGTTGCAATTCTGTGATGTTCTTGGTCTGCGGGTCGTATCGCAGATAGCCGTCTTCAAAGACCAGATTAAACACGCCGACACGAACGACTTCGCTGGTGACGCGTTGGCCGTCAGCGGTCGCATATTCTATCTCGAAGCGCACAATCTTGCCCTGCTCGGTGACTTCGCGCTGCAACTCGAACCACAGTTTTTCGATGTCCTCAATCGAGGCCAGACTGCTGGCGCTTGCCATCTTGTTGCCCAGTTCAACCAGGAACTCGGTACGATCCGGAAATTGAATATTCGTCAAAGACGAATCGAATCGCCCCTGAGCATCTCCGGAAACCGTTTGCAATACGCCAAACAATTCCTTCAACGCGCCAAGGCGCTTGTCGAGTGCCGCTCTCGCGTCAACAATTTTCTGTTGATTCGCCGTAAACAGGTTTTCCAGCCGCTGGCTGTTATTTTCCTGCCGGTTCCGTTCCGCACGCGCCTGATTCAGCAAACTTTGCTGTTCGCCGCGCGCAGCAGAAAAACGTGCCTCACGCTGCTTCGCTTCCGCCGAGTCACGGGCCTGGCCTTGCTCAATCTGGCGCAGCAGTTGATCCATTGAGCTGGCATCTTCCTGCGCCTGAACTGCACCAAAAGCAAGCAGGCAGGCAGAAATTATTATCGCTATACGTTTCATTTAGGAAGTCTTCCCGGCGTTGGTTGCAGCAGGCAATGGCAGTAACAGGAGTTCAGGTGCGATCAACTGTCTCGCCATGCGCACGCCTTTTCTGATTTCGCCTCGGTAGGAGTTGTCGAGGACTTTGAAAGCGTCAGCCTCCACGTCCCACATACCGGTGATCTGCGCGTCATCCGACTGGAAATACAGACCGATCCGGCCGATTCGCAACATGTTGTAGTCACGTACTCCGCCGGCGATTTCCAGCGTCTGCCTGTACCACTCTGCCGAAGATCCATAATCGAGTTCAATCTGGTACGCCTCCATGACCTTGCGGAATTTCTCCGCAACGCTGACGTCGGAACGCGCCAGGGTGTCTTGCAGCGTGTCGATGCGCTTTTCACGTTCCCCCAGCAAGAAAGGGATGTCGAGTGCAATGGACTGCTCGATACCATCGATCATGCGCTCCATCAACGGATAGATCTGCCGGTTAATGACATCGACCTGATCCATGGACAGGTCGATATCGTCCAGGGTCGCCTGCTGCCCCTGTACCTGGGCCGTCATCAGACGGTTGTAAACTCGAAGGCCGTCAATCTCTTTGTTAATCGCACGGTACTGATCGGTCAAAGATCGCGATGCCTCGTTCGTATTATTAATGCGTTCCTGTGACGCCTGAGCGAGACTCAGCCGTTTCTGATCTGCCCGCAGCACATCATCGACTGACGCATGCTGGGCGAGGACGCTGCCGGTTAGCACTAACACAACTGCTGCAATGCCTGCAGTTGTCAGATGCCGACTGCTACTTTTGTACCGTTTCATGGATACTCCTTCAAATACATCGATTTCAAGTTATTTGGATATATGGAAGAGGGATGCGCCGTATCCAAGCGAATACTTGCACAATAATTTCCGAAGACACGCACCTTGCCGCATCCTCTGTTGCACTCGCGACCCTCTCCCCTGACGCCGCGGCAGTTAAAACAGTTGTTACCTTCTCTGTGGTTCTAGTTATGGACCAAATCATCGTTGCGGCACTCCGTTTCCCGCGAATGATCGGTCGGACCCTTCATCCCTGTGGGCAAGAATAACATATGGCTCATATATCGCCAGCCCAACCGCGACATAACGTAAAGGCATTTGCTCAGCCATATGGTTACGTTCGTAACCCACGCTGCCTGCCAAGTTCCAGTTTCGCGATCGCAGCCCGATGCACCTCGTCCGGACCGTCAGCAAGCCGCAAGGTTCGCGCACCGGCCCAGGCGGCCGCCAGGCCGAAATCCCCGCACACACCCGCACCTCCATGCACTTGCACGGCTCGATCGAGCACGCGCAGCGCCATTGAGGGGGCGACCACTTTGATCATCGCAATCTCGGCGCGGGCCATTTTGTTGCCGACTTTATCCATCATGTCCGCTGCCTTCAGGGTCAGAAGCCTGGCTTGCTCAATATCGATTCTGGAATCTGCAATCAATTCCCTGACCACGCCCTGCTCGGCCAGCGGCTTGCCGAACGCCACCCGCTCAGTCGCGCGAGCGCACATATCGGACAATGCCCGTTCCGCCATGCCGATAAGTCGCATGCAATGATGAATGCGGCCCGGGCCGAGCCGGCCCTGCGCAATCTCAAAACCACGTCCCTCACCGAGCAAAAGATTGCTCGCCGGTACACGCACATTCTCGAATGACATTTCCGCATGGCCGTGTGGCGCATCATCGTAACCGTACACGGTCAGTGACCGGACAATTTTGACGCCGGGGGTATTCATGGGTATCAGGATCATGGACTGCTGGCTGTGTCGTTCCGCATCCGGATTCGTCTTGCCCATGAAGATCAGTATCCGGCAGCGCGGATCCATGGCGCCCGAGGTCCACCACTTGCGACCATTGATGATGTAATCGTCTCCGTCGCGGAGAATCGTCGCCTGAATGTTGGTCGCATCCGAGGATGCTACCTCGGGCTCAGTCATCGCGAATGCGGAGCGGATTTCGCCCTCCAGAAGCGGCTGCAGCCACTCTTCTTTCTGCGCCTCACTGCCATAACGAAACAGGACCTCCATGTTTCCCGTGTCGGGTGCCGAGCAATTGAATACCTCCGAGGCCATCAATGAGCGACCCATAATCTCGGCAAGCGGCGCATATTCGAGATTGCTGAGTCCGGCACCGTACTGGTCATCCGGCAGAAACAGATTCCATAAACCCGCTTCGCGTGCCCTGCTCTTAAGCTCGGCCATAATTGGCGGAATGGTCCAGCGTGAGTCGCCGTCATTTACCGCGTCGAAATACACCGATTCATTGGGATAAACATGCGCAGCCATGAAATCGCTCAGCCTGGAACAAAGTTCCTGCATTTTTGGCGTGTAGTCAAAATCCATACAGAGTCAATTCATTGTAACGTCGTCATTCGCGGGTCGGCGGAGCATACCGCTATATAAGGGCTCGAACCAGTCCGGCTTAAGCTCGCTTGCTGCTAGACTCCGCGCAACCATTAGCCGCTAACCGTGAGGAGAGTCACCCAGTGAAAGCCATACTGTGTCAGGAACACGGCACCCCGGATACGCTTACATTTGAAGACATCGCAGAACCCCGACTGGAGTCAGGCCAGGTGCGCATCGCCGTGAAAGCCTGCGGTGTTAACTTTCCGGATGTACTGATGGTTGCCGGCAAGTACCAGCTGCAACCTCCTCTGCCATTTTCCCCGGGCGCCGAACTGGCGGGCGAAATTCTGCAGGTCGCAAGCGACGTTACAATGTTTCAGCCCGGGCAACGCGTACTGGCCTTGTCTGCATGCGGCGGCATGGCGGAGCAAGTCTGCGTACCGGCGCAGACGGTCATGCCGATTGCCGATGAAATGCCCTATGAAACCGCGGCAGCCTTCCTCTTGACCTACGGCACTTCTTATTACGCTCTGCAACAACGCGCTCAATTGCAGGCGGATGAAACGCTGCTGGTGCTCGGTGCCGCAGGCGGTGTCGGCCTGGCTGCAGTGGATCTCGGGCATCGGCTGGGTGCAAACGTCATTGCCGCTGCAAGCAGCACTGAAAAACTGGATATTGCACGCGAATACGGCGCCTCCATGAGTATTAACTACAGCACCGACAGCCTGAAAGACCGGCTGCGTGAATTGACTGATGGCAAAGGCGCCGACGTCATTTACGACCCGGTTGGCGGCGATCTCTTCGACCAGTGTCTGCGCGCCGTCGCCTGGAATGGGCGCATACTTATTATAGGCTTCGCGAGCGGTACGATACCGAAGATCCCTGCCAACCTGCCGTTGCTCAAGGGCGCGTCGATTGTTGGCGTGTTCTGGGGTCGGTTCGTAGAGAAAGAAGCGGCCCTTCATCAGCAAAACACGCGGCAACTGTTCGCCTGGTACGCAGCGGGCGACATTCGTCCAAAAATTTCCCGCACATTCCCGCTCAAAGACGCTGCCGACGCCATCGCAATGCTCGCAGAACGCCGGGCAATCGGAAAAGTTGTGGTCACTATTTAGTGTATTATCATTTGTTTATCAAATTATCTTAATGTTTATTCTGATCTTCGCTCGGGCCTTTCGGGTCGTCGCCTGCAGATGCTCGCCAGCAACTTACTCATGAGCGTGTTTTAGTATCCCAAGCAACTGATTTTTCAATGGTTGACATCGATTCAAGCTTCAAACATGATCGGCCCATGCAGCAAGCAACACAAAATGCGGTGTTTTTCTCCCCGAAGATGACGGTGAAGCTTCTTACGGTGCTTCTTGGCGTGGTCCTTGTGAGGTGACATAGCGGGTAGTGCAGCATTAGCAACAAACCACACAAGCCCCGCATTCCAACTGGATCGTGGGGTTTTTTTTGGCACTTTGGATATTCTCAATCAGCGCGTGAAGCAAACGGCCAGGCGCCGTTCAAGAGGACACATCAAGCATGCAAATGTATACAGAAAAAGACGTCGACACTGCCATCCTGGCGGGCAAGCGCATCGCTATCCTTGGCTACGGAAGCCAGGGCCGCGCACATGCGCTGAATCTCAAGGACAGTGGTCTTGACGTCGTCGTGGGACTGCGCCCGGATGGCGCCAGCTGGCCGAAGGCCAAGGCAGACGGATTGGATGTCAAAGAACCCGCGGAGGCCGTCAAAGAGGCCGCGATAACGGCCTTTCTCACGCCGGACATGGTGCAAGCGTCGCTGTACGAGACTGTGCAGCCAAATCTGGCGGAAGGATCGGCCATTCTCTTCGCCCACGGCTTCAACATCCATTACAAACGCATCACGCCACGGGCGGACCTGGATGTCGTACTCATCGCACCCAAAGGCCCCGGCGGTCTCGTGCGTCGCCAGTATGAAGAAGGACATGGCGTTCCCTGCCTGATTGCAGTTGAGAAAGATGCCTCCGGCAAGGCGCTGGCCCTGGCGCTGGCCTATGCACACGGAATCGGTGGCGCGCGTGCCGGCGTGATCGCCACCACCTTTGCCGAAGAGACTGAAACCGACCTGTTCGGTGAACAGGCCGTTCTTTGCGGCGGAGCCACCGAACTGGTCGTGGCGGGTTTCGAGACACTGGTGGAAGCAGGCTATCAGCCGGAAGTTGCCTATTACGAATGCATGCATGAATTGAAGTTAATCGTTGACCTGCTGCACGAAGGCGGGTTGAAAAAAATGCATCAATTCATCAGTGATACTGCAGCTTACGGCGACCTGGTCAGCGGACCGCGCATCATCGATGCGCACGTGCGTCAGAATATGAAAGACGTTCTCAGTGACATTCAGGACGGTACGTTTGCCAATAACTGGATCAAGGAAACGGAGAACGGCCAGAAGGAATATCGCCGCATGATGAACGAGGACCTTGCACACCCGATCGAGAAAGTCGGCGCCGCATTGCGCTCCCAGATGGACTGGCTCGATAATTAACAACCAAAGGTAGCTGCAACTCATGCCCGCACATATCGACGATCTGGATGAAACCGACTGGGGATCCGATGCCGGCTCCCCGCCGTCGCCAATCACGCTGGCCGATGTCAAGCGTGCGCACAAAGTGATCTTACCCATCCTGCCGCCGACGCCATTGACCAGCCACCCGCTGCTGTCGGAGCGTTTGGGTACCGAGACCTTCGTCAAACTGGAAAACGTGCAGAAGAGCGGCGCCTTCAAAATCCGTGGCGCGATCAACCTGCTCGCCGGCATGGACAAGAAAACGCGGCAACAGGGAATTGTGACCGCCACTCGGGGTAACTACGGCATGGCGCTGGCGGAAGCCTGCGCCATGTACGACGCCAGTTGCACGGTATTCGTCCCGGAAGGCAACAGTCCGGACAAGAATGCCGCCGTGATCGCATTGGGCGGCAACATCGTGATCAAAGGGCACGATTTTGATGCGGCCTGGGATGCGTCCGTGCGGCACGCACGGCGCATTGGCGCGATTTCAATTCATCCGGCTAAACGGCCTGAACTGGTTGCGGGCCAGGGTACCGTCGCGCTTGAAATGCTGCAGCAGTGCGAGGGTAAACTGGACGTGTTATTCGTTCCGGTCGGCGGTGGCAGTCTCGCCGCGGGCGTGACCACGGTGATAAAAGCGTTATCGCCGCATACCCGGGTCATTGCGGTGCAGGCAGAGAATGCACCGGCATTTCATCATGCCTGGCACAGCAAAGAATATTCACCCATGATCGCCAATGAGACCATCGCCGACGGGCTTGCGACGCGCGTGCCGGTTCGCTACACGCTCAACATGATGCGCGATCTCGATGGTTTCGTCCTGGTCAGTGAGGAAGATATCTGCGCGGCTATCCGTTGTTACGCGCAAACACTCCACCAGATGTCCGAGGGAGGCGGTTCCGCACCGCTGGCCGCCGCCCTGAACATGAAGGATGAACTGGCCGGGCAACGCGTCGGTCTCATCCTGACCGGCGGGAACATTGACCGGGCATCGCTGCAACGAGCGCTGCAGATCGACGCACCGGTACACACGCCACACGCGGTACCCAATTTTCCGCTGGCCAGCCTCGATTACGGCGACTGAAAGAGAACAACATGGGCAACACTCACATAAAAATATTCGATACCACATTGCGAGATGGCGAACAGGCGCCCGGATGCAGCATGACACTGCGCGAAAAAGTGCGCATTGCCAAAGCGCTGTGCGATCTCAATGTCGACATCATCGAGGCCGGATTTCCTGCGGCATCGCAGGGCGACTTCGATGCGGTGAAAGCCATTGCCGATGAGAATCGTGGCCCGATAATTTGCGGCTTGGCGCGATGCAATCCCGATGACATTCAAAAAGTCCATGCCGCAGTCAAAGGTGCCGACAAACATCGGATTCACGTATTCGTCGCCACCAGCGCCATTCATCGGGAATACAAGCTCAAGATGGCGAAAGAGGAAATCATCAAAAGTGCAGTCGCTGCCATCACGCTCGCACGCGAGCTTTGTGATGACGTCGAGTTTTCCCCTGAAGATGCATCCCGCACCGAACTCGCCTACCTGGCGGAGGTTGTTACGGCTGCGATTGAAGCCGGTGCAACGACGGTGAATGTCCCGGATACCGTCGGCTACACCGTGCCGTCGGAATTTGACAACCTGTTCCGTTATTTGAAGAAAAATGTGCCGGGCATCGACGACATTACCTTGAGCGTGCATTGCCACAACGACCTGGGCATGGCGGTGGCCAACAGCCTGGCGGCAATAGTCGCCGGAGCGCGACAAATCGAATGTACGATCAACGGCATCGGTGAGCGTGCCGGCAATTGCTCGCTCGAAGAAGTCATCATGGCAATCAGGACACGTGCCGAATATTTTGAGCTGGAGACGGGCATCGACTCCACTCGACTGTATCCGACTGCCCGCCTGGTCGCCGGTGTTATCGGCATGCAGATTCCCCGCAACAAGGCAATCGTGGGTGAAAATGCCTTTGCCCATGAGGCTGGAATCCATCAGCACGGCATGCTGCAGCACCATTCGACCTACGAAATCATGCGGCCGCAAGACGTCGGGCTGAGCGAGACCCACCTGGTTCTTGGCAAGCACAGCGGCCGCCATGCTTTTCGCGAGCGCGTCAAAGAGCTGGGGTTCGACCTCGATGAATTCGAGACCAACCGCGCCTTCCTGGAGTTCAAGAGCCTCGCCGACAAGAAAAAGAACATGTACGACGGGGATATCGAAGCGATTATCATGAACGCGGGCAGCGCCTCCTCCGGACCGTGGCTTCTTAAATCCATGCAGGTTTCCTCCGGCACCGATCAACCCGCAACGGCAAGCATCACGCTGGTCGATGAACAAAATAATGAAATCTCGGAGACTGCCGAGGCCTCAGGACCGGTCGAGGCGGCGTTTCAGGCACTCGAAAGTGCCACCGGTGTGAATCTGACCCTGAAGAAGTTCGAGTTGCACAGTGCAACGATTGGCGACGATGCTCAGGGTGAAGTTACCGTGACGGTTGAATACAACAATCAGCCACATCGCGGTCATGCGGCATGCGTCGATATTGTGGAAGCCGGCAGCCGGGCTTACCTGGAGGTTATCAACCGCATCCTGAGACGCCGGCAACGCGGGATGGACAAAGTCGCCGTCGAGCCCGACGTGAATCGAGTACCCATTTAAATCACAAAACGCGGGTGCGAAGCCAGAGAACCCTTGATAGAGTATGCGTCCCAATATTTGCGCGGCCGAGCGCGGAGACAGAGCATGAGTTTTGACGGTGGAAAATTAATCTGGTTAAACGGCCGGATGGTGCCATGGAACGAAGCAACAATTCACATAATGGCGCACGCCCTGCACTACGGATCCTCGGTATTTGAGGGCATTCGCATGTACAAGACTCCGCTCGGCCCGAGGATTTTCCGCCTGACGGATCACATGAAGAGACTTTATGATTCCGCGAAGATTTACCGCATGCCCATTCCCTACGAATTGCATGAGCTCATCAATGTTTGCAAGGAAGTGATTGTCGCCAATGACCTGACGGATGGTGCCTACCTCCGACCCATCGCTTTGCGCGGCTACGGCGAGATCGGACTTGCACCAAAACCGGATCACCCGGTGGACGTCGCGATCGCCGCCTGGCATTGGGGCGCCTACCTCGGCAACGAAGCACTGGAACAAGGAGTCGATGTCTGCATATCCAGCTGGCAGCGCGCCGCACCGAACACCCTGCCCGCGCTCGCGAAAGCGGGTGGCAATTATCTTTCCAGCCAATTGATCAGCACTGAAGCGAAACGGCTTGGATTTGCGGAGGGCATTGCTTTGTCCACCGACGGCACGGTCAGTGAGGGCGCCGGCGAAAATCTTTTCGTCATTCGTGACGGTGAACTCATGACGCCGTCCGCAAACTCATCGATCCTGCCCGGCCTCACCCGCGATTCGATCATCAAACTGGCAAAACGGCTTGGCATGCCCGTAAAGGAATGTACAATTCCGCGCGAAGCACTTTACCTGGCCGATGAATTATTTTTTACTGGCACCGCCGCGGAAATCACACCGATTCGATCAGTCGACCGAATACAGATCGGCAGTGGCAAACGCGGCCCCATTACGGAGAGACTGCAGCGCGCGTTTTTTGGCCTGTTCAATGGCGAGACTGACGACAACGATGGCTGGCTGGAAGATCTGCAGCCAGTGGCCAAATCCTGAAACGAGCATGCACTCATAACGCGAATGAGCACAACACAGCCAAAGACCTTGTATGAAAAAGTCTGGTCAGAGCATCTGGTCGTCAACGAGACGGACGATGCGCCCGCCATTCTGTACATCGACCTGCACCTGATTCACGAAGTGACGACGCCGCAGGCGTTCTCATTACTCAGTGAACGCGGGCTGCCGGTGCGACGCCCGGATCTCACATTGGCGACGATGGATCATTCCACGCCGACGACCCCGGTACGAACATTGAAAGACCTGCAAATCGCCGGTAAGGGCGCAGCCGCACAAGTTCTGAAGATGCAGGAAAACTGTCGACAGTTCGGCATCGATTTGCTGGACTTCGACAACGAACAACGTGGCATCGTGCACATCATCGGTCCGGAACTCGGCGCGACCCAACCGGGCAAGACCATTGTTTGCGGCGACAGCCACACCAGCACGCACGGTGCTTTTGGCGCGCTCGCCTTTGGCATCGGGACGACCGAGGTTGCCCATGTCCTCGCGACGCAGTGCCTGTTGCAACGCAGCGCCAGGACGCTGCTCATCGAATTTTCGGGTGAACTGCAGACAGGCGTTACGGCGAAAGACGTCATCCTTGCCACCATTGGTCAGATCGGCGTTGACGGCGGCATCGGGCACGTCATCGAATATTGCGGCACAGTCATTTCGGCAATGGACATGGAAGCACGCATGACGATCTGCAATATGTCCATTGAAGCCGGTGCGCGGGCCGGCCTGATCGCGCCAGACGACACGACGTTCGATTACCTGCTCGGTCGACCCTGGTCACCGCAAGACACGGCATGGGATGAAGCCGTGACACGATGGCGTCAACTGCCCACCGATGAGGGTGCGCATTTCGACAAGAGCGTCTCAGTGGATGGAAAAGCACTCGAACCCATGGTGACCTTCGGCACCAACCCTGGCATGGTCGTGGCGATCAACGACCCGGTGCCAGAAGACGGCGATGCCGCATTCAGGAAAGCGATCGAATACATGCAAATTACGCCCGGCAAGCCGCTTTCCGAGTCACGCGTTGATGTCGTATTTATTGGCAGTTGTACCAATTCGAGAATCTCCGATTTGCAGCAAGCCGCCCGCATTTTTGCAGGACGAAAAGTCGCCCCGGGCGTCAGGGCACTGGTCGTGCCAGGGTCGCAGCAAATCAAACGTGAAGCGGAAGCGTTGGGTCTCGACAAGATCTTCGCAGAAGCCGGAGTCGAGTGGCGTGAGTCGGGGTGTTCCATGTGTATTGGCATGAACGGCGACACAGTCCCCTCCGGAAAACTCAGCGTCAGCACCAGCAACCGCAATTTCGAAGGCCGGCAAGGCAAGGGGGCGCGGACCATACTCGCCAGCCCGCTAACCGCTGCGGCTTCCGCAATAGAAGGCCGGGTCGCTGATCCGCGCCGCTACCTGTGAATTGTCAATGAAGCCGATTAGCAAAATCCAGTCGCGTACCGTGAACTTCGCGAACACCGATATCGATACTGACCAGATCATCCCTGCCCGCTTCCTGACGACGACGACACGCGAGGGTCTTGGCCAGCATCTGTTTCACGACTGGCGCTACCTTCCGGACGGCTCGTCCAACAAGGACTTCATTCTCAACAAGCCCGACTCGGCCGGTTGCAAAATACTGGTCGCAGGACGTAACTTCGGCTGCGGTTCTTCACGTGAACACGCTCCCTGGGCTCTCCAGGAATTTGGCATCGATGCCGTGATCAGCTCGGAAATTGCTGATATTTTTCGCTCGAACTCGCTGAAAAACGGTTTATTGCCGATCGTTGTGGATGAGGGCACGCTCGACTGGTTGCTCGAGCATCCGTATACCGAAGTAACCATTGATGTGGTTCGGTCAACACTGACGCTCGCTGATGGCACCACGGTCAATTATCCCATCGACAACTTTGCACGCTACTGTCTCGTGGAAGGTATTGACCAGCTTGGTTTTCTGCAAAAACGGGCAAGCGAAATTGAACAATTCGAGGAGAGCAGACCCTGGACGCCCTGATTACTGTGTTGCCCGGTGACGGCATTGGTCCCGAAGTCACTGCCGCTGGCACCAAAATGCTGGCAGCCGTTGCTGCACGATCCGGTCACAACTTCACTTTCTCAGCACAGCTGATCGGTGGTGCGGCCATCGACGCCACCGGTGAGCCATTGCCACAGGACACCATCGACAGCTGCCGCGAGAGTGATGCCGTGATTCTGGGTGCTGTCGGCGGACCCCGATGGTCGGACCCGAATGCTGCGACGCGCCCCGAACAAGGCATACTCGCGCTCCGTGCAGCGCTACAAGTGTTCGCAAATATCCGGCCAGTGCAGATATTTCCCGAACTGGCCGACGCCTCTCCACTGAAGAACGAATTGCTGGAGGGTGTCGATCTTGTGGTCATCCGCGAACTGACCGGCGGTATTTATTTCGGCGAGAAAAATCGCGACGCGCATTCGGCCAGCGACTTATGCATTTATCACGACTACGAGGTCGAACGAATCGTGCGTTTCGCAGCACGGCTTGCCGCCGAGCGCAGCGGCAAACTTTGCTCCGTTGACAAAGCGAACGTTTTGGAGTCATCGCGGTTGTGGCGGGATGTGACCGTCAAACTCATGGCTGACGAATTCCCGGATATTGAACTTGAGCACATGCTTGTCGACGCGGCAGCGATGCACCTGATTCGCCGTCCGGCCGATTTCGACGTCATCGTGACTGAAAATATGTTCGGCGACATTCTGACGGATGAGGCATCGATGCTCGCAGGATCCATGGGCATGCTGCCATCGGCATCGCTTGGCGATTCCGGTCCCGGGCTGTATGAACCCATCCACGGATCGGCACCGGATATCGCAGGACAAGGCATTGCTAACCCCTGCGGCATGCTTGCAAGCATCGCCATGCTGTTGCGACACAGCCTGAAACTTGAGGAAGAGGCGCACGCGGTCGAGCAGGCAATTCAAACCGTTATCTGTGACGGGGCACGGACTGCAGACATTGCCACCGGCGGCGTGACGCCGCTCAATACAGAGCAGATGACCGACAGAATCGTGGCGGCGTTACCCGCCTGACCTGCATCAGATGACGATTTCCGGTGGTGTTTCCCGCAAATTGTACTGGGACGACATGACGCGGCCATAGGCCCCGGTATTTGCAATCACAATGACGTCATTTTCGCGGCTCGGCGGCATTTTCCGATCCACGCCAAAGGTATCGCCGGTTTCGCAGATAAGCCCGACAATATTGACCGTCTCGGTTGCCGGCTCATCGTAGCGAGTCAGGTTTACGATCTCATGAAATGCGTCATACAGCGCCGGGCGGATCAACGCATTCATGCCGGTGCCAACACCGATGTAACGCCTGTCGCCTTTGCCTTTCAACTGCGTCACATGCGTTAGAAGAACACCGGCTTCTGCAACCAGGTAACGTCCGGGTTCCAACCAGAATTGGTATGCCGGGAATTGTGCCTTGACCTCCCCAAGTGCCTGGTCCATCGCCTGCAGATCGAACGGCGTTCCACCGAGACGATCCGGCACACCCAGCCCGCCACCAAGATCCAGTACGGCCACATTCGGGAATCGGGCGGCAATGCGGGCCAGTTCGGTGGCGACATTGCCCCAACTGCCTGATTCCGGAATACCGCTGCCGCTATGTGCATGAATGCCGACCACGTCCGCACCGGCCTTGTCAACCAGGGAAACAAGCTCATCGATTTCAAAACGCGGGATACCGAATTTGGAATGATTCCCCGCCGTCTTCACGTGTTTATGATGGCCGTATCCTGCGCCCGGATCCACGCGCAAAAATATCTTTTGCCCGGAAAAATACTCCGGCCAGGCCTGCAATGGGTACAGGTTGTCGAGCGTGACCTGGATACCAAAGTCCTTGCTCCATTGGTAGTCTTCACGCGGTGCAAAATTTGGCGTAAACAGAATCCGGGTTTTCTCCAAATCGGGGACAACGCGGAGCAAGTGTTCAACTTCCCCCGGTGACACGCATTCAAAGTCAACATCCAGGGAAGCCAGCAAGCGGAGAACGTCAGGATTGAAATTCGCCTTCATCGCATACAGAACCCGATCAATCGACCGCAAACCGCGCAGGCGCTGCACGGATTGCCGGATCGTTTGCAGATCGTAGACATAGGCATTCAGCTGACGAGCTGCGATTTCGAGAAGCTCTGTTCGCCGGCTGAGCCACCACACGGACTCTGCGCTACTCGACTGCGGTTCTTGCTGCGTCATTCGTGTTTCCCGATCAATCCAGAAGATGCGCCCAAAAAAAACCCGCAGGAAAATTTCTTGCGGGTTCGATGACAGTAGCCGGTTTCTTTTTATTTAGCCGTTTTCACCGCCAGTCTCACCCACGTTCCTCTGGCGCACCATTTGTTGTCTGTATTGTGCGGCATCGACTTCCTCGACGACCGGGCACACTGCGCAGGTGGATTTCAAATGCATCCACCCAGTAAAGCGAACCCGGCGGGCCAGGTCAAGTATTTAGTCCCAGGGAGGCGCTATCGTAATCGCTCCCTGGGCGGCTGATGTCACCGTAGCGCGATATTTCGCGAGGACTCCACGCTGGACACTGGATTTTGGGCGAATCCAGGCCTTGCGCCGTGCCTCCATCGTCGCTGCATCGACGCCCAGGTCGATGCGCTTCGTTTCCGCATCGATCGTGATGCTGTCGCCGTCCTCGATCAGCGCGATCGGGCCACCAACGGCTGCTTCCGGGGAGATGTGACCCACAACAAAGCCATGGCTGCCTCCCGAAAAACGACCGTCTGTGATCAGCGCAACGTCGGCTCCCAGCCCTTTGCCAATAATCGCTCCCGTCGGACTCAGCATCTCGCGCATCCCGGGCCCACCCTTTGGCCCTTCGTAACAAATGACCACCACGTCACCTTTTTTCACTTCATCATTCAAAATCGCCTTAAGCGCCAGTTCCTCGGCATGAAATACGCGCGCCGTGCCCTCGAATTTAAGGCCCTCCTTGCCGGTTATCTTCGCAACGGCGCCGTCCGGCGCCACATTGCCATAGAGAATGACAAGGTGGCTGTCCCGCTTGATGGGATCATCGAACGGGCGAATGATGTCCTGGCCTGCAGGATAGTCTTCGACGTCAGCCAGATTTTCGGCGAGTGTCTTGCCGGTCACCGTCAGACAATCTCCATGCAGCAAACCCCGCTCCAGGAGTCGTTTCATCAACGGGCGGATGCCGCCAATTGCGATCAGTTCTGACATGAGATAACGACCACTTGGCCTGACATCCGCCAACAGCGGCACGCGTGCACCGATGCGGGTGAAATCGTCCAGCGAAAGCGGCACATCGGCCTCGTTGGCCATCGCAATCAGATGCAATACCGCATTTGTCGAGCCCCCAAGCGCGATCACGATGGTGATCGCATTCTCGAACGCCTCAAGCGTCATGATGTCACGGGGTTTGATATCTTTCCGGATCAGTTCGACGACTGCCGCACCCGCCCGCCTGCAGTCATCGATCTTGTGTTGCGAAACGGCTTCCTGCGCCGAGCTGTTCGCAAGACTCAGTCCCAGCGCCTCAATCGCCGCAGCCATGGTGTTGGCGGTGTACATGCCGCCACAAGCACCGGGTCCTGGGATCGCAGTTCGTTCGATGTCCGCCAGTTCTGCCGCACTGATTTTACCACTCGAAATTGCGCCGACAGCCTCGAATACGGAGACAATGTCACGACGTTTGGCGCCGGGCCGGATCGTGCCGCCGTATACAAACACAGACGGTCGATTCAGTCTCGCCATCGCCATGACGCATGCCGGCATGTTCTTGTCACAACCACCAATGGTCACGAGGCCATCAAACCCCTGCGCTCCCGTTACCGCTTCTATGGAGTCCGCAATGATTTCGCGGGACACGAGCGAATAACGCATTCCTGGTGTGCCCATGGAGATACCATCGGACACCGTAATCGTGTTGAAAATTACCGCCTTTCCGCCCGCTTCATCCGTTCCGGCCGCCGCATGTCTCGCCAATTGGTCCAGGTGCATGTTGCACGGAGTGATCATGCTCCAGGTTGATGCGATGCCGACCTGGGGGCGCTCGAAGTCCGCATCTTCGAAGCCGGTCGCGCGCAGCATGGCGCGGCTTGGCGCGTGCTCAACGCCGTCTGTCACGATACGCGAATATCGTCGCAGTTCCCTGTCTGTCATGGTGTTCGTTCTCGATTGGCCCATCGCCATGCAGCAGGCCCCGGCATGAGGATCCTATTGGGCGGCGATATCGTCGTCCCGAATGATAACCGTAATGCGCCGGTTTATGTTTGCTTCGTTCTCCGCGGACGCTGCAATAATCTCCAGCACGAAGGTCTCGTCCATTTCAACCTTCGAGTCCTGCACCAGAGGGATGAGCAAACGCGCGCTGCGTTGATTGGGGCCAAAAGAGATGGTGGTGACACTGGGGGCAAAATAGTCCTCACCCTCGGTAGCGGTGATATCCCGGACAACATAATCAACTTCCAATTCCTGAGAATCCGGGTTCAATCGCAATACATCAATCTGCACCGCAGGGTCACTCTCGCGGACCGATATCTGGTCCAGCCAGAACGCCACGGTATTCGCTGCAAGATTCGCCTCGATATCCCGGCGATCATCGTCTTCAAGCGTCAAATTGATAAAGCCAAGTTCCGAGCGGGGGTTATCGGCAACACGGACCCGCAAGGCGACCTGTCGGTCCGGCTCGCTGACGGCATCGGATGCGAGACTAATGATCGTCTGCGCCGTTGCCTGGTCGACGGCGAACTCCACGATCCCGTCATTGCTAAGCTTGTATTTACCCGTGCTCCCCGGTGACCGATTGCCGGAAAAACCCACTTCCTCGATACGCAATGTGAGTGGTACACCGATGCCTTCTGTGCGGTGAAGATCGACGATTGCCGGCCCTGCCCCTTCCCGCAAGGTGATGCCAAGCTTTTGTGTTGACACACCGGACCGGCTCAGCGTCAACGCATGCGTCGCAGGCTGCATGGTTTCGGTGACCACCACTGGGTCCGAGTCTAGTGTGTCAACAGCCGTGATCGTCTGCGCCAGTTCATGCGGATAGTTATCGCCGAATACGTCATAAACCGAAACCGCGTCTTCGCTGCTTGCTGACAGAGCCATTGCGGCTTCGCCAGTGACGTCGGTAACCGTGTCGATCGCCGCGCGGTCATCGCTGCTCTCATTCTCCGGCGCCACCGCTTCTGCCGCCAAATCGAGCGCCGTTATTTCAGGGCGTTGGCTGACGACCTCAGCCGGAGTGGCTACGATGGCAACCTCGTCCTGCAACCACGGGAAATATGCATCCAGAAGAGTCGTCTCAGTAACGACGTAAGCAGCCGTGACCAATAATGCGCTGACAAGAAAGGCATAGGGCCACCGGCGCGGTGACCCCATGTCCACACTTTCGCGCAACGGTTCACCGACACTGACCTGCGCTGGCGGCTCGACCTCGGCCGACTGCAGATCATCGATAAACTCTTTCGGCGACGAGTAGCGCGCAACGCGCGAATATGCCAGCGCCTTTTTCAATGCTCTCCATTGTGAATCGCTCAAGCCATTCGGACGCTGCGGTTCCATTCCTGACTCCGCCGCTTCGGCCGCATTGCGCGGCCCGAACACACGGTAGCCGGCAATCAGTCGATACATCAGACACGCCAGGGAAAACACATCGTCTGCGGGGACCGGCTCATCACCTGTCAGCACCTGCATGCTCGAATAGGCTGGCGTCACCGCGCCGAGTACAGCCGGATCAAATTTGGACAGCGTATCGCTTTGCTTTTGCCGAATTCTGGCCACGCCAAAATCAAATAGTTTCACCTGACCGGATGGCACAATCATCACGTTGGCCGGTTTTACATCTGCATGCACGACACCGCAGCGGTGCGCATAGTCGAGAGCCCGACCCAACTGGTTCACAATGTCCAGGGCCGTCGCTACATCCATCTTGTTACTTTTCGCATCATCGAGGATATTCGCGAGTGAACGACCTTCGAGCCATTCCATGACAATGAAATACAGCTCATCATCGCGATCGAGATCCAGGAAACGAACGATATTCGGATGTGACAGGCATCGACCTTTTGCCGCTTCCTGTTGCAATGCCCGCAGTGCATTGCCATTGCGGGACAATTTTGGCGAAAGCACTTTTATGGCCACCCATGGCTCGGCTGCATCCGCCTCAGCCAGGCGGCGGTCCAGCGCCTTGTAGACGACGCCCATGCTTCCGCCTGCCACCCGTTCTTTGAGGAGAAATCGATCCCGCAGCACGGAGCCGACTTGCAGGCGCTCTTCGGGATTATCTGCATCGAGCGATTGCGTCGCGATAACGTCTGTCTCACCAAAATCGCTGGTGCCGATGTCATCGCGCTCGTCAAGACCCGGCAGCGTATCCACGTCATCGGATACGATTCGATCAAGCATCGTTCGGACCAGTTGATAAGACTCTTGTCGTAACGCACCACTCTCGAGCCGGGTCAGAAGAATATTACGAATATCCGCTTCGCTGTCGCGATGCTCCTTGAGAAGTTCCCGGATGGTGCGGTGAACATCCTGCAGCAAGGACGCGTCGTCCATGGTCTGCTTCAGCTGCCCTTCGAAATCGGAAAGTTGCTCCGAATACGATTGCTCTGAGTTGTCCGGCCGGGAAGTCATCAGTTCAATATTGCCCATAATTTCCAAATAGCTCGGACGCTCACGTCGAGACAGAGTTCTGAGCAGCCTATTTTAACGCCAAATGCCACTCTCTCTGTCGGAACTGGTCACCATAAAATGGCGAAACATTGCCAGAATTGTACCTGTTTTCAGCGCTGACGCCCGGCACCGTATCGCCCGTCTACAGAACTTTCCCGGGGTTCATGAGGTTGTCCGGATCCAGCGCCGCCTTGATGGCGCGCATTACCGCAACCTCGACCTGACTGCGATATTGTATTAATGCACCTCGTTTCAAAACGCCAATGCCATGTTCAGCGCTGATACTGCCGCCGAATCTCTCGACGACGTCATAGACGATCGACGCCATGGCATCCCGTCGTTCCAGAAACGCGCCTGCCGAATCGTCCTTCGGTTGACTCACATTGAAATGGACGTTGCCATCACCAACGTGCCCAAATGCAACCACGCGCGCTCCCGGAAAAGATCGCAGCACGGCTGATTCAGCCGCGGCGATGAAGTGCCCCACCTCGCCGACCGGCACCGAAACGTCATGTTTCAGGCTCGCGCCCTCTCGTTTCTGGGCCTCGGAGATTGAATGGCGGAGACGCCACATCTGCTGTTGTTCGCTGCTGTTTTTCGCCAGCACGATGTCGTGCGCAAGGCCGCTTTCGAGGACCGGAACCAGTTCATCTGCAAGCGTTTGTTGCGCGGCTCCGGCCGAATACTCCAGCAGGACATACCATGGAGAGGCGTCCGGGAACGGGCATCGCGTATCCGCAATATACTTCAGCACATAGCGCATGGCGCGATCCGGGATGAGTTCAAAGGCCTGCATCCGATCGGACAATCGAGCGCGCAGCATCGCGAAGAGATCGACCGCTGCTTGTGCATCAGCCACGGCGATGAGCGCCGTCTGCAGGTTTTCAGGGCACGGAAAAAGACGCAGACTCGCAGCAGTGATGATGCCCAGCGTGCCCTCTGCGCCAATGAAAAGTTGCTTGATGTCGTAGCCGCAATTGTCTTTTCGCAGCATTCGCAGCCCGTCCCAGATATCGCCGTTGGCGAGGACGACCTCGAGACCCAGGACTTGTTCTCGCGCCGTTCCGTAACGAAGGACATTCGTGCCACCGGCATTGGTCGACAGGTTACCGCCTATCTGGCAACTGCCCTCTGCAGCGAGGCTCAACGGAAACAATCGATCAATGCCTGCCGCTGCTGCCTGCACATCGGCAAGTATGCAACCGGCCTCTGCCACGATGGAGTAGTCCGACGGAGACAATGCGCGAATTCGATTCATGCGTGACAGCGACAACAACACCTGTTTGCCGGAGGCATCCGGAATGGCTCCGCCGCACAAACCCGTGTTTCCGCCCTGCGGCACGATCGCTGTCCCAACCGCCACACACGCCCTGACGACGGCGGAGACCTCCTCGGTCGATTGCGGCATGAGCATGATGGCGGTCTGCCCGTGATAGCTATCGCGCCACTCCGACAAAAACGGCTCGAGGGAAGCAGGATCTGTGATCCAGCCCTTTTCACCGACAATGTTTTTGAGTTTCTCAAGCAGCATGTTGTGTTTTCAGCTGCGCCTGTTGCGCGAAAGTTTGCCAGTCAATATTGCTGCCGCACAACACCAGAACCACTCTTTTTTTCCTGAACCGGTCACACAACGGACCCAGCAAGGCCGCTGTTGTGGCGGCGCAAGCCGGCTCGACTGCAATTCTCATGTCACGGAAGAGAATGCCCATGGCCGCGCGCAACTGCTCGTCATCCACCATCACCAGTTCATCCACATTGTCACGGCAAAGTCCGAATGATAATGGCAGCGCGAACGGCGCCCCCAGGCTGTCGGCAATGGTACTTACCTGATCAATCGCTTCCGGCTTCCCGGAACGGAAGCTTCGATGCATCGTATCTGCGCCGGCTGGCTCAACGCCAAACACATCGCACAACGGATTGAGCTGCTTCACAGCGCTCGCAATCCCGGCGCATAACCCGCCACCCCCAACAGGCACGAGAATGGCGTCAAACCCGTCCACCTGAGCGCAGATCTCTGCGCCCACGGTCGCGGTACCGAGCACGATCTCAAGACCCTCAAAGGGGTGCACAAAGAAACGTCCCTCCTTGGCCTGGATGGATTCGGCCAGCCGGAACGCGCTGTGCACATCGTCAGCAAATACCACTTCCGCACCGAAATACTGACAGCGTTCCACGCGGAACGAATTTGCAGCACGCATCATGACCACCTTGGCGCTCGTACCCAGTGCCGCTGCGGCAAATGCCACTGCAATCGCATGATTGCCGGCACTGACCGCTGTCACGCCTGCCGCAAGTTGATCTTTGCCGAGACGACTTAGTGTGGCCAGCGCGCCGCGGGCCTTGAACGTTCCCGTGTGCTGCAGAAACTCCAGCTTCGCGTAAATCTCGGTATCGCCACCATAGTGCTCCTCCAGTCCGGGACAGCGCACAACGGGGGTATGCACCAGGCGGCTCCGCAGCGACTTCTGCAACTTGCGAATTGCGCTGAGTTGCAATGCCGCGCCCGCCATCAGACAGCGGCCTGCAGAACAATCGGTCGTTCCGCGCAGTTTGCAGCCAGCGCAATCGCCCTGCCGTAGCAGGCGCTTCCCTGAGCCAACATGATGTATATCATCGTCTTTTTTCCGTTTGTGTATTAATAGCGAATTGCACTGACTAGGACGCGTTCTTAACAATACTTGCGCTGTTTCCAAGAGTTGATTACCTTCATGGCACGATACCGAATTTCAATCACTGCCAGCAAGTGCTGAGGACCTCCGTCAGCGGATTCGCAGGGGCCACTTGCCGACACACATTGTCCATCATTCAGGCTCATTCAATGGAACTTGACGATCTTTCGCAGTCGAGCATTCGGCGAATTGCAAATTATTTGCCCTATCTCGATCAACTGGCCGGCATGGCCAACGAGATGGGCCTGAAACAACGCAGCAACCTGGTGTATCTCGAACAGTGCCTGAACCGCGAATGGGCACTCGGACAAAACACGATTCTAAGCTGGACGCCCCTCGACGACGGCATCTTGATTCTTGTCGTGCCACATTACGCCATTGCCGAGTACACGGCCGGATCCTCTGATAACGGCCGTAATCCGAAGAAAGTCTCGGCGAGTTTTATCACGGACCTGATTTCCGGCGACCGCCAGTTGACCCTCACGCAGACGCAAAAAGTTGCCAAATTGCTGGACGTGGAACCGAGTTTTATTCCATTGCGACAGGCGCTCGGCAATCACCCGGTTGAAATCCAGATCATCGAAAAAATGATCCGGCGTTATGGCATCAATTACGTTGCCAGCCGGGCAGTCACGTTATTCGATATCACCGGCTTTGGCCTGCTGACAGCGTTTGAACAAATGACTCAGCTGAACAGCTTGTCATACTCCCTGAATTCATCGCACGCAAAAATGCTTGAACTCGACGTCGAGATCAATTTTGCACGATCATCCAGCGGCGATGGCTTCTACATCTGGAATCGCGATCAGGGCCTTGAAGCCAATGTGAACCTGTATCATTTCATGCACCTGGTGCTGGCAGACAATGCCATCGCGCGCAGCAAATCAACGTCGAAAGCGGTGCCGCGATTGCGCGCCTGTTTCCACG
>JADFNG010000094.1 GCA_022563505.1 Pseudomonadota bacterium
GACATTATTGCAACAAATATCGTGGTGTTGTCCGATGGAACCGGACAGGAGGGCGGCAAAGGGCATAACTCGAACGTCTACAAACTTTTTAACATGGTCGAGAACCGCACCGGGAAACAGGTGATATTTTACGACCGTGGTCTCGGTACGGGTTGGCGAAAACTCTCTGGACAGGTGGCGGGGATGGGCATTTCCAGAAATATCAAGGAGTGTTATCGATTCATATTCGATGAGTATCGCGCCGGTGATCAGATATTCCTCTTCGGCTTCAGTCGCGGTGCTGCGACCGTGCGCAGTTTATCCAGTTTCATTCACTTGTTCGGTGTTCTGCCGAAATCACGCCCGGAACTGATTGATCGGGCCTACCGAATCTACCGAATCGGCAATCGAGAGAAGCGCAACAAACGTGCGGCCGCTTTCGTGGCGAGACATCATACGATGTGGTGCAGGATTCGTTTCCTCGGTGCCTGGGATACGGTTGCGGCACTCGGTATACCCGTTAAATTTCTGAACGTCATGATCAATGCGGTACCGTTTTTTCGTCATGATTTTCAGGATCTGAGCCTGAGTGAGAGCGTTGAGCATGCAAGACACGCGTTAGCCATTGATGACGAACGGAAGATTTTTCAGCCGGTGTTGTGGGAGCCGCACCTGGACGAGCATCAAACGCTGGATCAGGTGTGGTTTTCCGGCGTGCACACGGACGTCGGCGGTGGCTATGCAGAGCAGGGATTGTCGGATATTGCACTGGGGTGGATGCGCGACGAGGCGGTTGGTTTTGGATTGCGCATTTTCGCAGGTCACAAGGTAACTTTGGGTCCGAATCCTGATGGCGAAATGCATGATTCACGTGCCAGGGGTCCCGCGCGCCTGTATCGAAAAAAAGTTCGTTCCTGGGATGCAGCGAAACACGGTTTGCCGGTAGTGCATGAAAGTGTCACCCGTCGAACACTCAGCGCCAAAGATAATAGTGATGCCGGATACTCGCCATGGGTTCTGGCAGCGGAGCACACAATTCGCTACGCGGCTGAGAAGTAAGCGTGTAGGGTAGATACAGGATATGGCTTGAGAGTCGGGGGATTCATGGAGCATAAGAAAAAACAGCAAGTCGAAACATCGATTGCCCAGGGCATGCACTTCATCGACAGGATGACGGGTGCTGTCATTCCGCCGCTGCAACCCTCGACGACATTTGCGCGTGATGAGGATTATCAACTCCTGGCGCCACAGCACAGTTACGGTCGAGACGACAATCCGAGCTTTGGCCCAGCCGAACGGATGCTTGCGCGGCTGGAAGACGGCGAAGATGCCTTGTTATTCAGTTCAGGCATGGCAGCCGCAATGGCCGTTATTCAGGCGTTGAAACCCGGTGATCATGTTGTGGCGCCGGCTGTCATGTATTGGGGTTTGCGCAACTGGCTTGGGCATTTCTGCGACAATTGGGGGCTTGAACTCGATCTCTTTGCACCGTCCGACATGGATGATCTTGCCAGAAAGGTTAAAAAGGGCAGGACACGCATTGTCTGGATTGAAACGCCCTGCAATCCAACCTGGGATGTGATCGACATTGCCCAGGCCGTGAACATCGCGCGAGACGCAGGCGCTCGCGTCGTGGTCGACTCTACCGTGGCGACGCCGGTGCTGACGCGGCCCCTGGCACTCGGTGCTGATATTGTCATGCACTCGGCGACCAAGTATTTGAATGGCCATGGCGATGTTGTAGCGGGCGCGCTTGTCACTGCAAGACAAGACGAATTCTGGGAACGCATTTGCGCCGTGCGTGCAGAGGGAGGAGCCATTCTCGGTACGTTCGAAGCCTGGCTGCTGCAGCGGGGCATGCGTACCCTGTTTTTGCGCGTCCGGCGTGCGAGTGAATCCGCGATGCGTATCGCGCACCATTTCGAAGGCCATAAGAAACTGGAGGCAGTGCTGTATCCGGGGCTTGAGAGTCATCCGGGACATGCCATTGCTGCGGGACAGATGCAGGGTGGATTTGGTGGCATGTTGTCGTTGCGCATCAAAGGCGGCGAAAAGGCGGCCCTGAACGTCGCCTGCAAGTGCAGTGTCTTTGTGAGAGCAACTTCGCTGGGAGGGGTGGAGAGCCTGATCGAACACCGTTACTCCATTGAGGGTGCCAACAGTCCAATCCCGAAAGATCTGTTACGCCTTTCGATTGGTATCGAAGATGTGACCGACCTGATTGAAGATCTGCAGCAGGCGCTCACGTAGACTAGTGACGCAGAGTCACAGGAGAGGTGTAAATGAGCCGATACGACCCGTACTTCGAGCCTGCCGCCGGTAACGGTTTGCTGGACAGGCGGTTTTTTCTTAAGGCGGGGGCTGCATCGAGTGCTTTGTTGATGACGGCAAGCGTATCTGCGCAGGAGCGTCCTCCCTGGATGAAACTGCCCGGGGCGGCCCTTAGCGAGAGTGGTGCACCGTCGACCTTTGAAGCGCATGTAAAGCGCATCAACGTCAATCCTCGTATCGGCACGACAGGCTCTGGATCTTCCCGCACACCGCTTGAACATCTTGAGGGCATCATCACACCCAGCCGATTGCACTTCGAGCGCCATCACAGTGGCATCCCCGAGATCGATCCTGACCAGCATCGGCTGGTTATTCATGGCCTGGTTGACCGACCACTCTCATTCAATGTTGAATCGCTGGCCCGATATTCCACCGTGTCACGCATCCAATTTCTCGAATGCTCCGGCAACAGCGGCGGCATGATCGCGCCAACTCCCATGCAGGGTTCCGCAAGCCAGATTCATGGCCTGATATCGGCCAGCGAATGGGGTGGTGTGCCATTGAGAGCGTTGCTCGAAGAGGCGGGCGTCAAACCGGCCGCAAAATGGATCATCGCGGATGGTGCCGATGCCGCGGTCATGGCTCGCAGTGTGCCACTGGATAAAATACTGGACGACGCCATTGTCGCTTTGTACCAGAACGGCGAGCGCTTGCGCCCATCCAACGGTTATCCAATGCGCCTTTTCCTGCCTGGCTGGGAAGGGAATATGTCGGTGAAGTGGTTACGTTCGATCAGGGTCACCGCAACGCCCGCGATGACGAAAGATGAAACGTCAAAATATTCCGATCTGAATGACGATGGCATCGCGACGCTGTTTTCGTTTCCCATGGGTGTTAAATCAGTGATCACCAGCCCGTCACCGGGCCTGGCGCTGGGGGCGCCGGGTATTTACCAGATATCGGGAATTGCATGGTCCGGATCCGGGAAAATACGCCGGGTGGAAATTTCCGCGGATGGCGGCAAGAGTTGGGCGGACGCGGCGCTCGATCGACATGTATTGTCCAAGTGTCTGACGCGTTTTCGCAGCGCGTGGCGATGGGATGGTGGCCCCGCCATTCTGAAGAGCAGGGCAACCGATGAGGACGGCAATGTACAACCGACGCGTGACGTTGTGCTGAAAAACAGAGCCAGCAATTCTTTCTACCATTACAACGGCATCCAGGCGTGGAAAATTGACCGGCAAGGAGAGGCGAGCAATGTCTATGCGTAGCGTGGTGCTTGTCGGCTTGCTGGCCTGCTTCGCTACGATGGTGCAGGCAGACGACAAACCGCGCCTCGGCGTTTCTGTCGATGAAACGGCCATTGCAGCCAGCAATTTTACAATTCTGCCGAATGGCGAGGGATTGCCCGCAGGAGGAGGCGATGCGACTGAAGGCGAACCGGTTTATGTCAGGGCATGCCTGGCTTGTCATGGTGTGAAAGGTCAGGAAGGCATGAATGACGCGCTTGTTGGTGGGCATGGCACACTCACCGGTGACTTGCCGGTCAGGACAGTCGGCAGTTACTGGCCTTATGCGACGACATTGTTTGATTACATCCGGCGTGCAATGCCCTATACGGCACCGGGAAGCCTTGCGGATAATGACGTATACGCGCTGACCGCGTACATCCTGTTTCTGAATGGTATCGTCGCCGAAGAGGACACCATGACTGCTGAGACGCTGCCGGATGTTCGTATGCCGAATCGCGATAATTTCGTCTGGGCGTATACGCCCAGGTAGGTCATGCCTGTCGCCGCAAAGGCTAAATACGGTGTTTGCGGATTTGCGATGAAATGTGACCTGGCTCAGGCATATACGAATTAATTATTGCTAATGTGCAGCTGACTTATCGAGGAAAGTTGGATAATTGCGCATGAAACCCGAAATAATCGTAGCGGACAATGAGCTACCGCCCGAGGTTATCAGGGCAATCACGCTGGGCCGCAAAATTGAAGCGATCAAGCTGCTGCGAGACGGCACGGGTCTCGGTCTTGCCAATGCGAAAGTGCTCGTCGATCGCGCTGCTCTGCGCTATGCACAGTTGAATCCGAAGATGCCAGCGATGACGGAGGAGAGCAGTACAGGTCGGTTGCTGGCCATGATGCTGGTGTTGGCCGTGGTCTTCGCCATTTATCGGTATGCCATCGAGGTCTGATTGCCGCGGATTTTTCGCGATCTGCCTGGCCGCTTAATGCTACGAATCTTGCTCGATCCGAGTATCATACAGCGATACTCGATCAGCACAGGAGAAAGGCAATGAGCGACGATGAGCAGCCACGCGATCATATCGTGGTGGATAAAGAGGCGCCCGGTGACGATAACGAACTGGAACAGAACATTAAATCGCGATCAACCTGGATACGGCTGCTTTTTATGCTGATTATTGCTCTGTTCTACGCGGTATCCCGACCGGTGGTGTTCGCCGTTATTCTGTCGCAGTTTCTGTGGGTGCTTTTTACAGCGAAGACGAACAAGAAACTGGCCGTGCTTGGTCACTCGCTGGCGTTATACACCTGCGAAATCATCGATTTCATGACCTATAACAGTGAAGTGAAACCGTTTCCTTTCGACAGCGATTGGCCGTCGGGAGACTAGCACGCCGGCGCCTCTCCTTTTGACAGCGATTGGCCGACGGGAGACTAGTACTGGCTAGCGGCCGGCGAGTTCATGAATCACGATTTGCCAGTGTTCAAGTGCGTCATAAAAAGACTTCACCAGAACGCGCTCATTGAGTCCGTGAGCAAACGCGTCTTCTGAGCGGCCGAAGATGGCTATTGATCCGTATGTCGGGATTCCAGCCAAACGTAACGTACGCCCGTCGGTGGCGCCGGTGGACATATTCGGAATGATGGGTATACCCGGATAAATTGCGTGGACCGCTTTGCTAATGGCATCAACAACGTCCTCGCGCAATGCCGAGGCGGGTGCCGAGTCCGGATTACCGATCATCAATACCTCAACCTCGTCATCACCGATAACCTCTTTCAGCTTGGCGTGGACTTCAGCGATGGACACGCCGGGAAAAATCCGGCAGTTGATATTCGCCTTGGCGGATTGCGGTAGCGCGTTTACCGCGTGACCCGCATTCAGCATGGTAGCGACACAGGTTGTTCGAGTGACGCCGACATGGCTGGGGTGGCTGGCCAGTATTGCTGCCGCATTCTCGTCATCGGGATTCCTGGAAAATGCCAGCATCGCATCTCCAATTTCACCGCTCTCGGCTTGCGATCGCAACTCGAAGTATTTCTGCGTGATATCGTTATAACGCACCGGAAATTGATACGCCTGGATTTCCTTGAGTGCGTCGGCGAGCCGGTATATCGCATTGTCAGCACGAGGTCGCGAACTGTGGCCACCGGGGTTGCGCACAATCAATTCGAAATCGACATAGGTTTTCTCAGCCGCTTGCAGCTGGTAGGCGATCGGTGAGAAATCGGTATCAAGTACACCGCCGCCGGCATCGGCATTGATCGCGAACTCGGCATCGATGAGATCACGGTGAGACACAACAAGATCTCTGATCGTCGCCATCGCTGTTTCCTCATCACCCGAAAAGGCAATAATCAGGTCGCGGGTTGGTACGAATCCTTCCGATTTCAGACGAAGAAATGCTGCTGTGAGTAAAGTGGTGCCTGATTTGTCATCTGCCGTGCCTCGGCCGAAGAAATAGCCGTCTTCTTCGATCAGGGTAAATGGATCACGTACCCAGTCTTCCCTCAATGCACCAACAACATCCATATGTCCGGCGAACAAAATGGGTTTCTTGCCCGCGCTGCCATCTCCCCGATAGCGCACGACCAGTGATGCCGTTTCTTCACCGCCCGGAGGCTGAAACAGCAGCACATGAATGTCCTCATCGTCGAAGCCCCCATCGCGGAATCGATCGGCGAGGTAGTGAGCCATGGTGGGAACCATGTGGTGGCCCGCGGACGTTTCCATCGCAATGGTGTCCCGATAGATGGTCAGCGCCTGACGCTGATAGGGCTTGGTGTAGTCGTCGCTGTGGTGCTGGGCCTGAGCAGCGAAGGCCGCACTAAGGCTGGCCAGCAGAATTAGAATACGAGTCATTGATGTTTCCCCGGAGCATTGGATGGAATGGGTGGGACGATGGGGCAATGCTACCCGTCAAGTGCACCCGCTGTCGACAGCTTATGTGCCGGTGTTATATTCAGCGTAATGGACATTGAGTTATTGCTGCAAAATTGGGGCCTGGCCGTTGCGGTTGTGCTGCTGCTCGGTGTCGCGATGTTCGTTATTGCGGCTCTTGTTCGACGTGCGCCGTGGGGGCAGTTGCGGCAGGCATTGGTGGAATGCAAGGCTCGCAGGAATGAGCACAAGGTCGCACTTTCTGCCGCAAGCAAAGCTGAGAAGAGGCTGGCAGGGCTCCTGCCACGCGCCGATACGGTCAAGCCGCGCCGGCTGCAGGAAGCGAAAGACCGGCTCGAAGACGCACGCGCCCTGGCAAAAATTGCAGACGATCAGCTCATGATTGCCAGAAATCACGTACGACGTGTCATTCTTGAGGAATATCCGCCGCGCAAACACGAGCAACTACGCCGAAAATATTTACCGGATGATCAGCCAGACGGGAAGCCTTTTTCTTTCTAGCCCGGCGAATAGGTAGTTCTACCTATTACTTAGCAGCTTGTTTTCATCGGAAAATGGTTTGGCTATAGGCGACTTTGATCGCCGAACCATTTTTCATTCAAAAGGTGGATATTGTGGCTGATATAGTGATTACGATTTCTCAGGTCCTGGGGGCCGTCGCGGTCATCGCGATTGGCGCCACCCTGCTGGGTATCGCGCTGGGTAAGATCCAAGTCTGACGACCCTCTCCGTCGGCTACTGCGGCGGACCTGCATTGTACGGCCAGCCGGACCAACCGGGTCCGCGCACGACTTTGCCCGGCAGTGCGCCCGTGTGTTTACCGTTCGCAAGCACCTGTTCTCCATTGACAAAAACGTGCAGCATGCCGGTCGCGTATTGATGTGGTTCGGAAAACGTCGCCGTGTCGGCAATGGTTGCCGGATCAAAAACGAGAACATCGGCGTAATAACCTGCTGACAGTTGCCCACGTTCACGGATGCCGCTATTGAATGCGGGCAGGGAGGTCATACGGCGTACGGCCTCGGACAGGGTCAAAGCCCTTTCGTCGCGCACATACTTGCCCAGAACCCGGGCAAAGTTTCCGTAAGCACGCGGATGCACATTGGATTTCAGAAACACTCCCTGCGTCGCCGGCGCACTGGCATCGGAACCGAAACTGATCCATGGTTGGGCTACTTTGCTACGGACATTGTATTCAGACATCAGGAAAAACGCAGCGTCGACACGACTGTTATCCTCAATGACCAGGTCCATCGCGGTTGCAGCAGGATCGGTGCCGCGTTCTTCAGCGACCTCAAGCAGCGTCTTGCCAATCAGGCCCCGTAATTCTGGATTGCGGAAGCCGAGGAACATGATTCCTTCCGGCCCGGCCTGCACGAAAAAGTTCTCCCAGTCCACGTCCGGATCATGCATCTCAAGTGCGACCCGGGCGCGAATTTCCGGATCTTTGAGGCGTTCCACCCAGGCATCGTGCCCGCCTTCCTGTACCCAGGTTGGCATCGTGGCATCCAGACCGGTGGCGCCGGCAGTGTAAGAATACATATCAGCTGATATTCTCAGGCCGGCGGCCCGTGCGGATTCGATCAGCGCAATGACATTCTGCATTTTGTGCCAGTTCGATTTGCCGGCCGCCTTCAGGTGATAAATTTCTGCCGGGGCGCCCGTGATACTGGCGATCTTGATGAGTTCCTGAACCGCTTCTTCAAGTCGATTACCCTCCGAACGAAGATGCGATATGTAGGCTCCACCAAATTCGGCGGCGGTGCGCACCAACGCGATCAATTCATCAGTGTCGGCAAAACTGGCAGGTGCATAGATTAGCGAAGAACCAATGCCGAGTGCTCCATCCCGCATGGCAACACGCACCAGTTCCTGCATGCGTGCAAGTTCATCGGCCGTCGCACGCCGGTCATCGTAGCCCACTTCGTGTATGCGCAGCGTCGTTGCGCCAACGTACGAAGCAACGTTGGGTGATATCCCCTTGTCGGTAAGGTACTCAAGGTATTCATTCAACGTCGTCCACACGATATCGAATTTTATATCACCCTGACGTTCACGGGCCTCTGCCTTCATGCGGTCATTCAGGGGGCCCATTGACGAGCCTTCACCCATGATCTCGAGTGTCACACCCTGCTTGATGTCACTCATCGCGCGGCCGTCCTCGATCAGCGATCGCGTCGCCCAGGAAAGCATGTTGATGAAACCGGGTGAAACGGCTTTACCGGTCGCATCGATTTCCAGTGTCCCGGTTTGTTCGGCAAGATCACCAATGGCGGCAATGCGCTCGCCGTCCATGGCCAGGTCGGCAACAAACGGCGTATTGCCAAGCCCGTCATAGATAGTGCCACCGCGAATGATGACGTCGTAATCACCGATTACCTGCGCGTCTTGCGAGCAAGCGCAGAGGCCTGCGGCGATCAGCACGCTGGCCAGCAGGCCAATATTGCGTCGCTTAATCACAGTGCTCATTCACGGCGGTACTGGCAGTCGGCCTGATTATTCGGCGGCTGCTTCAATTGCCCGCCATATGCGCAGCAGGTTGCCGCCGAGAATCTTCTTGATGTCTTCTTCGCTGTAGCCACGCTGCAACAAGCCATGCACAAGATTGGGATAGCTGGAAACGTCTTTCAAGTCGATCGGCAAGCTGTCGCCGACACCATCATAGTCCGTGCCAATGCCGACGTGATCAACGCTGCCTGTCAGTGCAACGACATGATCGAAATGGTCCAGTGTCTGCTCCAGTGTCGCATAGGGGTAGGCGCCGTGTTCGGCGGCGTAGTCATCATTGAACGTCTGGCGCAGTTCGTCGCTGCTCTCCTGGCCGGTCTCCTCCAGGTACGCATCCCAGGCATCGCCTCGATCGGTGCCGTAATCGTGCGCTTCCTGACTCAGAAAAGCCGAACCATAATTGATCATGATGGCGCCGCCGTTTTCAGCCAGGCGCTTGATCATGTCATCGGACATGTTGCGTTCCCATCCTTCGGTAAAGTGCCGAGCCGATGAATGCGACGCAATGGCAGGTGCGGTCGCAATATCCATGACCTGCCAGAAAGCGTCGTCGGATACATGGCTGATGTCGACTATCATCCCAAGTCGGTTCATTTCCTTCACAACCTCAACACCGAATTCGCTCAATCCGCCATGTGCCTTGTTCTCATCATAGGACGAGTCCGCGATGATATTGGACAACGAGTGCGTCAGCGTGATGTAACGAATGCCACGCTCAAAGAAATACTCGACGTTTGCCAGCTCGCCCGCAAGCGGCGAACCGTTCTCCATGCCCATCGGCAGTGAAATCAGTCCCGCGGCAAATTGTGCTTCCACATCGTCCGGCGTTCGGGCAATGGCAAATTTATCCGGTGCCGTAGCAACGATTCGTTCCACGACATCAATAAGCTCCTCCGCTCTGGCCTTGGATTCGCCTGTGGCTTCAAGGCTTGCAGGTGTGTAGATCGACATGAAGGCGGCATTCAGACCACCTGCAACAGCTCGCGGGTAATCGAAGTCACCGCCTTGTGTTGCTACCGTCACATCCTCCCATTCATCGACGATGCGGTAGGGCACATCAATATGGGTATCAATAATGATCGACGAATGGGCAATCTCTATCGCTTTCGCCATCAGGTCTATTGGCGCGGCGGTTGTTATTGCGCTGCTTTCCGTGCTGGTGCTCTCGCTGGACTGTTGGCCGCAAGCGCCCAGGGCCAGCGTCGAGAGGATTAGAAGTGTCAGTCGAAGTAGCATGGGTAGCCTTTTGTAGTACTTTAGGTCACGGGTCGGGGAAGGCAGAGTATAGGGAAAAGTGGCCTGGTATTCGATGCTGCGTGGCATGGGCTTCGGCGGGGTGTTGCGTACTGTGGTACTACGGAGAGGCCGCACGGATTGCAGATAATCGATCATGTCGTCGAGAGTGCGATGTTCCAGGCTTCGTAATGCCTCCCAGTCATCCGGGTCAAGCGAGCGCTCGTCTGCCCGTGGCAGTGTATTGGTAGAGTCAGTGTTCACGAATGACCTTAGGGAACCTCTGATCTATTCGTGAACTCGTATCTTGGGCCCAAAATATCCAGCTTCGGCGTTGCGAATCTTCGCAATGGCTAGCCATTACGGGCGATCCGCGCCTTGAATCTGAATATTTTGACTCC
>JADFNG010000095.1 GCA_022563505.1 Pseudomonadota bacterium
CCGCAGAGCCCGTGGTGCAGGTGACCGACGGCGGATGGGAGAGCTTCGCCCCGAGCTTCAGCCCCGACGGCCGGCAGGTAGCCTACGCCACGCGCCGCAAGCCGAGCGAGCCCTGGCTGATCGCGATCGCCGACCTGACCACCGGCACCCGGACAGTGCTTTGCGAGGGGATCTACCCGGACTTCTCGCCGCTTGGCGACCGGATCGTCTTCTCGCGCAACAGCCGCACCAAGCCGGGCTGGCCCGGGATCTGGACCGTGGCGGTTGACGGCGGGAAACAGGTTGAAGTCTATCGCAGCGACGAGCACGGGGCGATTACGCCATCGTTTGCGGGGCCGGACTGGATTGTCTTCAGCACCATCGGGCGCATGGACGGCAACGCGGCCAGCGGCCGCTTCAGGGCCGACGACATCTGGGTGGTGCATATCAGCGGCACGCAGGCGGCGCGCGCTACCTGGCACGGCATGCAGGATTGGGACCCGGTGTTTGATCCCCACAGCAATCGCTGCTACTACGTCAGCAATCGGGACGGCGTGCAGAACATCTACTCAAGTTTAATGCGCGTTCCGCAGTCGCCCCCCGATGACGATCTGCTGTTCGGTGAAGGTTAGGGGCGGCCGTGAAGACGGCCGCGAATCGCGGTGCGCGCTGTGTCGGAAAAGCTATGAGTCCTTCGCGTTTTCGTCGCAAACCTGGAGCCTGAGTGAGGCCAATATCGCTGCTGCTGCTCTGCCTGCTGGCGCTGTCGGGTTGCCGCTACGGTGGCCCCGCGGATCCCTATGCGTACGAAAACCCCTACACGGATCCCGAGATTAAGCGTGTGGGCGTCGCCCCGTTTCTCTTCAGCGAGAAATCCCTGGGCGAGAAATACGACTTCGACCTGACCGGTTTCGAGACTGCGGGCGGCCGCTATGTTTTGTACTCAGAGGAGATCGGCCGGGCCTTCGCGCAGGAGCTGGCTCAGTTCGAGGGCTTTGAGGTCACGCCACCCGCGGAAATCGTGGCTGATTGTCAGATGTCGATCCGCGAGGGCAACGATCGCGGCCAGCAATGCCATGGCCAGCACGATGCGAATTATCGCTTTCATCTTCCTCCCTGCGGTCTTGCATATTACTTTGATGCATCTATGGCCAGTTTGGTTGCAATTATTTTGGCATGAGCTTGATGCCTGCATCTTGTCGTCGCGATACAGGGTTCACGCGCTACTTGACAAGACCTCCCCATGCACAAATTTATTACGCAGCGCGGGCACTTTTCGTCGCGTATAATTACTTTCGCTGTGCCGCTTGTGACCCGGGAGAATCGAAATGAGCAATGCCGCTGGAAATGTATCCGTAAAAGACCTGGTTTCGGAAGAGGAATGGCAGGTGCGGGTCGATTTAGCAGCATGTTACCGCCTGATCGCCATGTTTGGTTGGGACGACCTCGTTTTTACGCACATCTCAGCGCGAATCCCCGGCCCTGACGAACATTTTCTAATCAATGCTTACGGCCTCATGTTTGAGGAAATGACCGCGAGCAGCCTGATCAAGGTTGATCTGCAAGGAAAGATCATTCTCGATACGCCGTACTTCATCAATCCCGCAGGCTTTACAATCCACAGTGCCGTGCATGAAGCTCGCTCTGATGTCGGCTGTGTCCTGCATACTCACACGAAGGCAGGCATTGCCGTTTCAGCGCAGTCCAATGGTTTGCTGCCTTTGTCGCAGACGTCGCTCTTTCCGCTCGCATCACTGGCCTACCATGACTACGAAGGGGTCGCCCTCAACGCCGATGAGAAGCCGCGTCTCGTAGCAGATCTCGGCGCTGGTACATTCATGATCTTGCGCAATCATGGCTTGCTCACCGTCGGTGCCACGATTGCCGATGCTTTCCTGGCGATGTACATTCTGGAAACGGCTTGTCAGACACAGATCATGGCGCAGTCAGCGGGTGTGGAATTAACGCAGATTAATGAGCGGATTTTGGCGGGCATTGCTGCGCAGCAGGAAGAGGTCACGAAGGGGCTTGGCGGGCAGTTGATCTGGCCGGGGTTGTTGCGGAAGTTGGATCGTCAGAATTCTGGTTATCGGGATTAGGCTTCTGCGTGACGCTACAGGGTGGTGCCCGCTTCTTTCGGAGAGCCTTAACTCAGTCAGCGGGCACCACCGTGTGGCGTCACGCAGAATCCGCGCTCTTTTTCGGGTTGGCGCGGTGTCGATAAAAAATGGTAGGAGCGTCACCTGAGGCGCGGTCCTGCTTTCTCCGCATTCGCTTTATGCCAGGAACAGGCGGTAGACGGGATTGTCGGATTCTTCCCAGTGCGGGTAGCCGAGCTCAGACAAGTGTGATTCCAGTTTGGTGGATTCGTTGTCCGGTACCTGGATGCCGGCCAGAATGCGGCCATAGTCCGAGCCGTGATTGCGGTAGTGGAACAGGCTGATATTCCAGTGGGTGCCAATGGCTTGCAGGAAATCGCTGAGGGCGCCCGGACGTTCCGGGAACTCGAAGCGGAATAATCGTTCGTTCTCAAGGCCCGCGCTGCGGCCGCCGACCATGTGTCGTATGTGCAGTTTGGCCATTTCGTTGTCGCTCAAGTCAACTACGGCATAGCCCAGTGCAGTCAGTTCTTCGATGACTTCGATTCTTTCTGTTGCGCCTCGGCGTAACTGGATGCCGACGAAAACGCGTGCCGCATCAGTATTGCTGTAGCGATAGTTGAATTCGGTTATGCTGCGACGGCCGATCGCATTGCTGAACTTGAGGAAGCTGCCGGCTTGTTCCGGGATCTCCGCAGCTAACAGCATTTCTCGTTGTTCGCCAATCGCCGCCCGTTCTGCGATATGTCGTAGTCGATCGAAGTTGACGTTGGCACCGCTGTTTATGCCGATCAGGGTTTTCCCCGTGGCACTGTTCGTCTCGACGTATTTTTTGATGCCGGCGACGGCGAGTGCGCCCGCCGGTTCCACGATTGTACGGATGTCTTCATAAATATCCTGAACGGCGGCGCAAATCTGGTCCGTGTCGACCGTGATGATCTCATCAACGTATTTCTGGCACAGGCGGAATGTCACATCACCGACGCGCCGTACGGCGACCCCGTCCGCGAAAATTCCGACATGATCCAGGGTGACCGGAGCGCCGGCTTCCAGCGAAGCTTTCATCGCTGCCGAATCCTCTGGCTCGACACCAATGATGCGGATGTCCGGGCGTGTTTCCTTTACATAGCTTGCAATACCGGCGATGAGACCGCCGCCGCCAATCGGTACGAAGATGGCGTCGATCTTGTCGCTATGTTGAGAGAGGATTTCGATGCCGATGGTTCCCTGGCCGGCAATGACCTCCGGATCATCGAACGGGTGGATAAAGGTCAGATGTTGCTGCGTTGCCAGTTGTCTCGCGTGTGCATACGCTTCGTCATAATTGTCGCCGTGCAGAATTACTTCCGCATGCAGATCACGCACCGCATCGACTTTAATGCTCGGCGTGGTTTTCGGCATGACGATAAGCGCGCGCACGTTTTTTCGACGGGCCGCCAACGCCAGACCTTGTGCGTGGTTGCCGGCCGAGCTGCAGATCACGCCATTCGCCAGACTCTCTGCTGACAGCCGACTTAATTTGTTGTAGGCGCCACGCAGCTTGAAAGAAAAAATGGCTTGCAAGTCCTCCCGTTTAAGCAGGACGCGGTTGCCCAGGCGTGCCGAAAGCAGGGGTACTGCATCCAGCGGTGTTTCAACGGCAACGGCGTAGACGTCGGCGTTCTTGATGAGTGTGAAGATGTCGGTTTGGCTCATGGCGGGCATCGGGTTTTATAAAACACGCTATCAGGAATGATTCTGTTGAAGGTTAGCGCATCACGTTCGGCAACGACAGAATTCCGGCAGATTGAGCCAAATCGCGGATCGTATCCGCCGGCTGCGCGTGGTTCGATGCAGTGGCGCAATGCATGGCGCAGTGAACGCAGCAAACGGTCGGATGTATGTCGGGAGCAGCACAACGAACAGCGCACATCAAGCCTGCCGGTGAAACGACGGCCGAGGTCACCCCATTGTTCCGGCATCGTGCAGTGGCGAGAAGCAGTCATCGCTTGCCCGGGCCCGTAGCAGTAATCGCACCGCCCGCGTTCTCGCATACATTGATTGCTGCATTGCTGTCAGTAGGCTTGCTGGCCGCCGCGTTGTACCTGATCGAAATTCCACTTCGTGCGCGTGCCGTCGGCGTCCTGATGCCGCCGGGTGGCATTCTGGATATTGCATCATCGACTCACGGTCGTGTGAGCAGGATTGCCGTATCCGAGGGCGATGTTGTGGCACAGGGCCAGCTTTTGATCGAGCTTGGCTTGGATCAGGGTTCAAGGAGCGTGCCGTCGCTGGCTGCCTCGCAACTCGCCTCTCTTGAACACGAGCTGGAAATTCTGGCCAGCATACAACGAGAGAACGCGGTCTTGCAGCAAACGGCAGCCAGCGATGTTGCTTCGCGTCTGGCGACCATGTCGAGGCGACGTGCTCTGGCGATAAAAGAGGTCGACATGTCCAGGCAACGTCTTGCGCTCCTGGCGAGACGCGTCAAGCGTCTCGAGAGCCTGGAGAACCAGGGTGGTATATCGGCGGATCGGCTGGAGCAATTACGCGCGGAGTTTCTGGCCGCGCAGCGTGAGCAGATATCGGCGCAGCGCGGCATTGTTGAACTCGATCTGGAGGCGCAGCAGCTCGTATCGGCAGGAGACCGGATGGCGATCGATGCTGTGATTCTGGATCTTGAGGCCGATACGCAACGCGAGCGCCTCGAAAGACAGATCAGCAAATTATCGGTTGAGCAAAGTCACCGTATTCTCGCACCACGGCGTGGCAGGGTGATTCGAATCGGCGTGCGGTCGGGAGCGGTCATCACTGCAGGTCACCCATTGCTGGCGCTCGCCGCCGAGGGAGAGGAGTGGGAAGCCTGGTTGTATGTGTCTGCGCACGAGGCAGGATTATTGCAAGTCGGGCAAGCAATCGAGCTGCGACTGGATGCATACCCACACCAGATATTCGGCACGGTAGCGGCGACCGTCTCCTCCGTAACGCGACTTGCAGTTCTTCCCCACGAAGTCCGCGTCCCGATCACCATTGCAGGTGCCGTATTTGAAGTGCGTGCGAAACTTGATCGACCGATCGGCGGGGCGCTCAACACGGATGTTCTGCCGGGAATCGGCGCATCCTTTACCGCGGACATTATCAAGCACCGTTACCGCCTCTATGAGTGGTTGCTGCGAAGCCGTTCGACCATGGTGGGATCCGGCAGTGGCTGATTGGCCGGTGAGGAATGCGGTGATCAGTACGAGCGGGGGTCGCTGAGACATGCCACGACGAAAGGTGCCCGTATTCCTGCAGCAGCAACGCGCCGAATGCGGCCTGGTGTCGCTGGCCATGATCGCCTCTTTCTTCGATCCGGAACAGACTGCAGACGGTTTGCGCGCGATGGCAGGCAATTCGCAGCAGGGGGCAGACCTTCGCATGCTGATGCGTCTCGCCGGGAAGGCCGATCTTGTCGCGAGACCTGTGCGGCTTGATATAAGCGACATGAAGCGGCTGCAGGTGCCGGCAATCCTGCACTGGTGCATGGATCATTTTGTTGTATTAACCCGTGTCAAACGCGGCGGGATTGTCATCAACGATCCGGCGCTCGGGCAGCGCTTCGTGACACGGCGTGAACTGGATGAGTGTTTTACCGGCGTTGCACTCGAAATCCGGCCCGGGCCCCGATTCGGCAGGCAAAAGCCTGCGCAGCCACTCCGGCTGCGTGATTTCCTGGGCAGTTTTGAATTTCTTGGTCGTTACCTCACGACCATGCTGGTCTTGTTGCTGGCCATTCAGGTACTGAGCCTCGCGCCGGCGGTTGCCACCCAGTTGCTGATCGACGAGGTTGTCCTGGGTCAGGACCAGGCGTGGTTGTTCCGGGCGCTGGCAGGTGTCGCCGCGATTATGGTGGTGGTCGTCGTGCTCGAGGCATTGCGCCAATGGGTAACGCTTTACAGTGGCACCCGACTGGCATTTGACAGCAGCTCGATGGTTGTGCGACATCTGTATCAATTGCCATCTTCCTTTTTCCATACGCGCCATCCCGGCGATGTGTTGTCGAAGCTGGATTCGCTGACGCCGATCCGCAAAGCGCTCACGCAGCATGGTGTCAACGCCATTGTGCACAGTGCGGTCATCGCAACCACGATTGGCATCATGCTGTTCTACAGTGTCTTGCTCACCGCAGTGACCGTTGCAGGCCTGGTCCTGGCATCGCTGCTTCGAGCGGCCCTGCTGCCGGCGAATCGCCGTTTCAATGAGCAGTCGCTGGTTCACGGTGCGCGCCAGAACAGTTCGTTGCTTGAGACAATTCGTGCTTATGATTCGGTACGCCTGCATGGCCTGATGACCATCCGCCTTGCTGACTGGCAGCGGCATTTCGCGGCAGCGACCAACGCACGGGCTCGTAGCGGACAGCTGTTGATCTGGAGTAACGCGGGCACCAGCTTCATCAGTGTGTTCGAACAGGTTCTGTTTCTGGGCGTTGGCATCGCCGGTATCACGGAGAAGCACATTACGCTCGGCGTGCTGTTCGCATTCATGAGCTTGCGCGGTCGATTGTCTTCGGCAGCAATGCAGCTCTCGGCGCTTCTGCAAGATCTCTTCATGTTGAAAACGCACACGAGTCGCTTGTCGGACATCATCCTTGCCGAACCCGTACAGCGGATGCATAAGCATGCGATTTGCAGACCGATTAAGGGTCAGCTAAGTGTGCGTGATGTGAGTTTTCGCTATGCAGGTGGGCCGGCGATCCTGGAAAACTTCAGTTGTGTGATCGATGTTGGTGAACACGTTGCAATAACAGGTCCATCGGGTTGTGGAAAATCCACCCTGCTGGGCCTCCTTTGTGGACAACTGATGCCCGACCGCGGCTGTATCTGCATTGATGGCAGCGAGCTGGATCTCTGGAGCAGCGATACGCTGTCTCAGGCAGTGACGGTGATTTTGCAGAACGATGCACTTTTCCCCGGCACGATTGCTGAAAATATTTGCGGCTTCAGCGAGTCACCTGATATGGAAGCGATACGCAGCGCCGCAAGTCGTGCCGCTATCTGGTCTGATATTCGTGCGATGCCGATGATGCATAACACACAGATTGGCGATATGCAGGGGGGGTTGTCCGGCGGCCAGCGGCAGCGAATCATCCTGGCGCGGGCGATCTACCGTCGTCCGCGGATTTTTCTAATGGATGAGGCGACAAGTCATCTCGATCGTGCCACCGAGCAGCGCGTACTCGATGGCATTGATGCCTTGGGTATTACGACCGTGAGCGTGACGCACCGGCCGGCCGTCATTCGACGTGCCGGCCGGGTCATTCAACTTGGCTGACTCCGATTTGCCCTCCACCGTAGGAGCGGCTTTCAGCCGCGATCAATGTCGATTATCGCGGCAAGATGCCGCTCCTGCTAGTCCAAAACTTCATTGCCATCGGCATCAAGGAAGGTGATCTCGCCGAGTTCGAGTGCCCGGATGGGCGCTTCTATTTTCTCGCGATCACCAACGACCACCCAGATCAGCTGGTCCCATTTAATGACATCATCAGCCACATCCATCACTTGCTCCAGCGACAGGTTGCGGACATTTTGCGCATAGGTGTCCCAGTAATCGTCGGCCAGATCGTTGGCGACGATTTGTCCGATATCCCGCATCACCGCCGCCGACGTTTCCCACCGACCCGGCAAGCTCAACGTATTGTTGGCTTTTACTTTTTCGAGTTCGTCCGGCGTGGCCGGGTTTTCACTCAGGTACTCGGACAGTTCGCGCCGCAGTTCGGCCATCGATTCCATGGTCTTGTCCGTCTGCACCGGTGCGTACGCCATGAACGGCCGCTGTCCCTTCATGTTCATGAGAAAAGTGAACGCGCCGTAAGCCCAGCCTTTGTCTTCACGCAGGTTCATATTGATGCGTGAGGTAAACGAGCCGCCAATGATCTCGTTCATCGTCTCGATCGCAATGTCATTGCCTTGTCCCGGCGGCGGTGCAATATTCGCTGCAAGAATGATCGATTGCTCTGCTCCGGGGCGATCGATAATGTAAACGCTGGCGTGATCCGGAACAGCGACATTGCCAATATTCTTGGTGGGTACGTTGCCGGGTTTCCAGTTGCGAAACAAACGCTCCAGCTTGGGCTTGATCTCGGCCATGGTGGTATCGCCAACGACGATCATGGTTGCGTTGTTCGGCCTGAACCAGGTTTGATGATAGTTGACGAGCGATTCGCGAGTGATGCGAGCAACCGACTCTTCGGTACCGGAGCCGGTCAGCGGCAGCGAATACGCATGACCCTCACCGTACAGAAGCTTCGGGAAAATGCGCAATGCCATGCCGATGGGTTGGGTTTTTTCCTGTTGTATCTGCGCGAAGCGCGACTTGCGAAGTCGTTCCAGCTCTTTTTCGGGAAATATCGGGTTGAGGATGATGTCGGCATACAGGGCCAGAGATGCATCCAGATTTTCCTTCAGCGCATTCAGTGTCACCGTTGACGCATCGATGCCGGAGCCTGAGCCGATTCGCGCACCGAGTCGGCCGGCCTCGTCGCTGATCTCCAAAGCGTCGCGTTTTTTCGTGCCTTCGTCGAGCATTGCCATGGCGAGGCTCGACGTGCCGGGCTCACCAAATTGATCGGACGCGAAGCCCGCATCGAATCTCAAGCTGAACTGAACGATGGGTACGGCGGTCCGCTGCGCGACAATCAGTTCCAGGCCGTTACTGAGGTTGCTGCGCTCGAATTCGGTAAAACTGACTTCCGGGAAAGTGAGGGTTTCTGGCAGAGCGGAGCGATCCGCACCCTCGGCGTTGGCTGCAAGCTCGGGAAAGGGATGCACTTCCAGGTGATAGGCACCGGCGCTCAGCCAGCGGCGGGCCGCATCGCGAACCGCCTCCGGGGTCGCATTCTCCATGCGCTGCAGAGACACCTTGTAAAAACCGGGGTCACCTGCGTAGACGGCATTTTGCGCGAGTATGTCGGATTTGCCACCGAAACCGCCGACTCGCTCCAGGCCGCGCACCATGCCGGCTAAAAGCTGTGTCTTGACGCGTTCCAGTTCGTCCTTCGTCGGGCCGTCCTTCAGGAAGCGCTGCAGTTCTTCGTTGATGGCCTGTTCGACTGCGGCAAGGTCGCCACCCGGTTGAGCCGTTGCCCGCAATTGGTAGTAGCCGCCGATATCACCGGCGAACTGGTAGGAGCCTACATCGGTTGCGATCTGATCCGTGTAAACGAGACGCTGGTACAAACGCGATGTCTTGCCACTTGTCAGTACACCGTCTGCAAGCTGCAGTAAATCCGCATCCTCGTCGCGGAATGTCGGCGCACCCCATACCTTGTATAAACGAGCTTGCGGAACGCGGTCCTGAATAATCTCGTGCTTGTCAGCGTCAAGCTTGACAGTCCAGGTCTCAAATCTGGCAATCGGGGCCCCCGGTTCTATGTCGCCGAAATACTTATTGACCTTTGTATAGGCCTCTTCGGGGCTGATATCACCGGCAATCACGATGACGGCGTTGTTCGGCCCGTAATAGGTATTGAACCACTCATGTACATCCTCAAGGCTTGCGGCATTCAAATCCTCCATGGAGCCGATGGTGGACCAGGAATACGGATGTTCCGGCGGGAACACGCCCGCAAGGATGTGATATTCGGTCAGGCCGTAAGGCTGATTGTCGCCCTCGCGTTTTTCGTTCTGCACTACGCCGCGCTGTTCATCGAGTCGTTCCTGCGTGATCGCACCGAGCATGTGTCCCATGCGATCGGATTCCATCCACAACGCCATATCAAGCGCCGTTTTTGGCACGTTCTCGAAATAGTTGGTGCGATCAAAATAGGTGGTGCCGTTCATGTTGGTGGCACCCACACGTTCGAACGGCTTGAAGTATTCGTCGTTGTAATTCTCGCTGCCGTTGAACATCAGGTGCTCAAACAGATGCGCGAAGCCGGTTTTGCCGCGCACTTCATTCTTGGAGCCAACGTGGTACCAGATATTGACCGCAACAATCGGCGCTTTTCGGTCTTCGTGCACGATAAGGCGCAGACCGTTATCCAACGTGAATTCGGTGTAGTCAATTTCTATGTTTGATGCTGCCAGGGCATTGAATGCCCAGAGCGATGCCGAAGCGAAGAGAAATAATGCGTGTTTACCCGCTGTGCTAGTCATATTCATTTCCTGGTGGTTAATCTTGCCAACGAATGGGTACCTGCCGGGCTACCGACGCCTGAGTCTGGCAGACAACATGAAGACTGAATCCATGCATCAAGGTTCAATGCCCGCAGCCCGAAGCCGGCACGGTTGTGTATGGTATTCCCGGAAAGACCCTTTCATAATGTGCCGATGAACGAAAACAGCATTCGGCGAACCCTCTACCCAGAGATTGACACAATTCTACACGGCTTCCTGAACGTCGGCAGCGGACAT
>JADFNG010000016.1 GCA_022563505.1 Pseudomonadota bacterium
AGCTGGCCCTCGGCAGTGACACCATGCTCGACCTCGGCAACGTTTACACCGCCGCATTACCGGCCTGGATTGCTGCCGGCTTTGAACAAGCGCTGGAAGAGGGCCGCGACATGGCCGGCGAGGAGCTTCTTACCCTGGGCTACGGCAGCGGGGATGCGGCGGAAGTCATACCATTCATTGTCAGCGATGGCTGGCGCGAAGCAACCCGAGCCATCGGCTTCGCCAAGGCCATGGAATTCACGATTGATCTGACGGAAGATCAGTATGCTGATTTACACGATGGCCGCCGGCCACGTGGTCTCGATTACCTGCCCCGACGTGAGTTCGTCATCGACCGCGTTGGCCAGAGCGAGCAGCGTCAGTTCACGGACCTGGGTATCGAGTACTACCGCTACGTCAGCTAGACGTCGGCGCCGAACGAACTTTCAACTTCGGAGTCGCGCCTCAGGAGACGCTCCTGCAGGAGTATCTATCGGCACGATTGTAGGAGCGTCTCCTGAGGCGCGACCGCCGGACTCTGATCATCGTGATTCAGACATTGCCTGAGTGGCGGGCGAGCTGGGCCGAAAATTCACTGCCAAGTCTTTCCCATTCCAGCCGAAACCACGGTGTAAAATTGTCGCCGGATTGCGTTAGCTCTGCTTGCAAATCATCCACATTGATAAAACGAAAATCCGCAATCTCACGTTGATTTACCTGAATCGGCTGATCGCAGCGACCCAGGTATACAGAACACAGTTCATTTTCCGAACCGAGATCACCGTAGCGGGCCTGGTAGGAAAATTTATAGACGAACTCAAGCGTCGTCGTAATTCCCAGTTCCTCATCAAGCCGTCGTCCCATGGCCTCTTCCATCGTTTCACCCTGTCGCGGATGGCTGCAACAACTGTTTGACCAAAAAAGTGGCCACAATCTTTTCCCTGCGCTGCGCTGTTGCAGAAGTAATTTTCCCTGCAAATTAAATATGAAAAGAGAAAATGCTCGATGCAAAACTCCATCACCATCGTGGCAACGTGCTTTGCTCAATGTCCCAATCTCGGCATCATCCTGATTGACAAGAATAAGGTCCTCGCTTTCCGAAGAGACAATTCCGTTCATGATTGCGGACAATAGCTTCCCTTTACTTTTGCAAACGAATGATTTGATAACCGGCGGCACGCAGCGCAGCAGAAACCTCATGCTCGCAGCCAGGGCACAGTGCGACAATCGATCCACCACCACCCGCGCCGGTCAGTTTGGCTCCGCTTGCGCCATGCTGGCGGGCAATTTGAATCATTTTCTCAAGCTCCGGCGTCGATACTTCAATTGCATTGAGCATGCCATGACAGACGTTCATTAACGCACCGAGCGTCTCGTAATCGCCAATTCGCAGGGCCGCGGCACCAGCAATACTCATTTCATCGATTTCGTTGAAAATCATGTCGTACAAAGCCGGATCACGTGCATGACGCGCACGGACACCCGCAACCTGCTCCAGCGTACTGCCGCGGATACCACTGGCAGCAACAACGACTGGCGGCGATTCGGGCAGGGGGATCGGTTTCGTCCGTGTTGCGCTGCTCTTGCTGAACAATACAGGCTGACCGTAGGTCGCCAGGTTATTATCAATGCCTGACGGAGTGCCATGAGCCAACTTCTCGCAATCAAACGCCAGTTGATCGACATCGCGATCATGCAGTCCAAGTTTGAGCAGATCGTCGAAGCCGCGAATAATTGCAACCGCGAATGAAGCAGAGGCTCCCAGGCCCATCGCCATCGGTATACGCGACTCGATACGAATCGAAAAACACTGCCCACTCACCTTCAGTCGACGCATGATCAGCGAGAGCGCAGCAGCGATGCCACTGTCACCCGGCTCACTCAGTTCAACCTCGGTGACCGTGTCTTGCTCGTGCAAAGTCAGCTCCGTACCTGACTCCTGCTCCATGATTCTGGCGGTGACCGCGTCGGACAATGGCAGTGCGAGTACGTGCTTGCTGTAAACGGCCGCATGTTCACCCAGCAAGATGACTTTGCCGGAGGCAACGCCGACACCCGCATCGGCCCACCGACTGTCGCTATCGGCCCCTTCCTTACCAGCGTCAGAACGAAATTCCGCAACCAGCGCCTCCGCTTTCCATGACTTTACGTCGCCCGACTCAATCATTTTTGCCACAACCGCGTCGAAATGTTCAGCCGGGACTCCAACGCTGGCGGCAATGCTGCGAGCATGGAGGCCCATGTGCCCTTTTTGAATGCCGTCGGTTGCAAGCGCCCTGAGCGCTGCAAAGTTTTGCGCCAGACCCACCGCAACCATCATGCAGGCAAGCTCAGCGGCACTACTGACTGCCGCAATTCGCAAGCCAAGGGCCACGCCCGGATTCGCTTTTAGAGATCCGCCAACGACGCCGACCTTAACCGGCATCTGCAGCGAGCCCACAAGGTCACCGTTGGACGCAACACTCCAGCGGCTTAACGAACGGTAGACCCCTTTTTTTACGGCGAACGCATGCGCTCCGGCTTCAATCGCCCGCCAGTCATTACCGGTCGCTATGGCTACGGCGTCGACCCCATTCATGATGCCCTTATTGTGGGTCGCCGCACGATACGGATCGACCTCAGCCAGTTGGGTTGCGACGACGATCCGATCGCGAACTTCTTCAGCGGCAAAACTGTCGGTCGCCAGACTTGCCAATGGCATAACGACATGCGCTTCTGCGAGCGATCGATCAGCCAGGTTGGACAAGATTCTCAGGACGGCCCGACCGCCTGACAGGGTTTCGATTGCGGCTGCCAATGACTCGCATACCGAGTTGACGAGGTTGGCGCCCATCGCATCGCAGGTATCGACGAGAATGTGCAACACGACCGTCCATTGACCATCTGCCAGACGATATTTGAAGAATTCAATATCGTGTGCGCCGCCACCGCGTGCAAACAGCCTCGGTTGCAGTGTGTTCGCCTGCTGCAGCAACTTTTCTTTATTCGCAACCAGTGTCTGAATAACGGCATCCGGCTCAACGATATCAACCAGCTGAATTTGCCCCGCAAGCAATGACTCTTTTAGCTCAACCCGAAAACCACCGCCCGTCCTGGCAATTTTCGCAGCGCCACTGACGCCGGCAACAATGGAAGGTTCTTCTACGACCATGGGCACAACATATTCGCGGCCGTTGATCAGAAAGTTAGGCGCAACTGCGAATGGCAGGCCAAATGTGCCAATGACGTTTTCTATCATCTTGTCGGCTGTTTCTACAGCAAGAAGGTGGCTCCCATCCTGCAAGGCTTGTGCCTCCTGTGAAGAAAACACACCGAGTGCCGCAAGCGCGTCTATCCTCGCGGAGATCGTCAGTCTATAAAACCCGGGGATGCGGGAATCAGTCAGCACGGCGACCTGCCGGCAACAAGGACGCCTGCGGAATCGAGCGAAATATCCAGCGGTTCGAATCCGGATTTGACGGCATCCGTGGTAAACAGGTCGATTTCCCGCATCGATTCTGCGAGCACGATACCGATGTCACCGCCACCGGCGCCACACGGTTTGTAAACAGTCTTCCGACAGGTTTCCGCCTTGTCTGCAAGTTCCTGGTGCCCAGCTTCGAATATGCCGAGCTTGTGGTCAAGACTGAATTCCTGCAGCACCAGCGTGTAGCGCCGCAATTCAGACAGCAGGCGGGTGATGCTGCCCGCCGTCCACGCGGCGGTGACATCGCGAGACAGCGTAACCAGGCGATCTCGACTCGGCAGGGATAAGGTTTTTGCGAGATGGTCGAGTTTGCCGGTGGTACTGACCGCTTCGCCACTCCACAACAGTTGATAGACCAGACCCTTTGGCCATGGCAGGGAAATCGTCCGGGCCCCGACCTGATAGCCGATGACCCCGCCGTGAACGGCCGTCGCAATGTCGATGCCGCTGCCGCTTCCCCGCTGAAATTCCTGATGGGCCGATGCGGCCACCGAATCAATCGAAACCGGACTCGACTGCAGAGTAGCCAGTGCCGCGGCGAGCGCGGTGGCCAGCGCTGCACTGGATCCGAGGCCCAGTTTGGATCCGCTTGCCGCGTCAAAAAAACCGCTTGTGTCCAGGATAATGGACAGGCCACTGCGCTGTGTCATTCCCAACTGTTTCCAGACAGCCTCAAAAAGTGCAAACGCTTTGGCAGATGGCAATTCGTCGAGCCAGACGATTTCGGCTTCCGGGGTCACGCTGAATCGAAAGCTGCCCTCGAGATAACCCGGAGCTGAAACACAGTGGCTGGATTCCTCAATCTCCCGAATGCGAACCTGGGCACGCCGATTCAAAGCCATGGAGATCGCGGGTGCTCCCGCGAGAACCGCATACTCACCGGCGATAACAGCCTTACCGGGGGCACTCGCCCTTGCTTCCATCATGCGTCATCCAGTATGCATGCGGCCGCGCCAAGACCGGAACTCATGATCGTTTCGACGCCATCCACTTCGCTCAAGGTCTGCATGACCAACGCTTCATTGTCAGGCTGGCAAATGGCTTTCACCTGCGGACCCGCGTCCATGGTGAAAAATACCGCTTGCCCGGCTGATTGCAGATCCCGAATAGCCTCCATGCAAGCCAGCGTCCCCTGGTTCCAGTACACAATGGGCGGGCGTGAAGTCCACATGACCGAATGCATCTTCAGGCAGTTGTGCTCCGATACCGTCGCCAGTTTTTCAAAATCCCGATCATTCACGGCGCTGCGCGCCACTTCCAGATCATGATCCTGATTCTCGATCCAGCTCGAATAAAACGGCGACGATTTTTCACTCAGGATCATGGCATCGCCCGATGCCACCGACTTGTGCCCACGCTCGGTCACGGCCACAACCACACGCAATGGCCAGGTACTTGCTGCCAGCAGTGTTGCAACATCGATATCGTCATCGCCCGTGGCAAGCTCAACAATGCCCCCGAACAGCGATCTTGCGGCAGAGCCGGACGCAGCACCGGCAAGCCGGGCCAATGCAAGAGTATCTCGCGATGCGACTGCCGCAATGGTTTCCTCGTCAAAAATATCGCTCGCCTGGCCACAAGCCTTATTCGCCGCCACCACCAATGCTGCAAACGCCGACGCTGACGATGCCAGCCCCGCGGCAATCGGAAAATTGCAGTGACTCTCAATCGATGCACGCGGCCTGTTGCTGCCCGCGACCTGGTCGAGACACCGGGACACCCTTGGCAACATATCAACGGCCACTTCGCCATCGACCTGCAGACAATCCCGATCGAAGTCCGTCGAGAACTCAACCTTCATTCGTGTCCACAAGGTCGCCAGCGTCAGAGACAATGAACCAACGGCTGGCAAGTTCCGGCTTACATCACGTTTGCCCCAATATTTGATGAGTGCAATATTCGGCTGAGCTTGTGCAGTTGCCACGGCTTTTTCCATACGATCGCTGCGCGATTATACGATGCCTGTGCTTTCCGTGTAGGCTATCCGATCCGTCCGCCCAGCACCGGAGCACCGCGTTGTCTGACTCGTTTGCCGACAGAATTCCCGCCTACCGGGAACGAATCGCAGAGTGCCTCGAAGACGCTTTGCCCACAGCGAAGATTCAGCCACAACGTTTGCACCAGGCGATGCGTTACGCGGTATTAAACGGTGGCAAGCGCATCCGCCCATTGCTGGTCTATGCAAGCGGCGAATGCCTCGGCGTCTCGCCCGACAAGCTCGATGCAGCGGCGACAGCGATCGAGCTCATTCATGCGTTTTCACTGGTCCATGATGATTTACCTGCAATGGACGATGACGACTTGCGTCGTGGCCTGCCAACGGTACACAAGAAATTTGATGAGGCGACCGCCATCCTCGCTGCAGACGCACTGCAACCGGTCGCCTTTGAGATTATCGCTCAAGCACAATCCATTTCTGGCGATCAGAGAGTCTTGCTGGTAAAGAGAATTGCAGCAGCATGCGGGTCGCTGGGCATGACCGGAGGACAGTCCATCGATCTCGCAGCGGAAGGCGGTCATCTTGACAAAAACGAGCTGGAAAACATGTACCGCATGAAGACCGGCGCGCTCATTCATGCCTCCGTAATGTCAGCGTGTGACCTGTGCGACAGCCTTGCGCCAGAACAGCACGATGCGATGAATTCCTTTGGACGCGCCATTGGACCGGCCTTCCAGATTCGCGATGACATTCTCGACGTAGAGGGTGAAACACACATCATCGGCAAGACGGCAGGCTCGGACGAACGCCTTGAGAAAGCGACCTGGCCGGCGCTGTACGGAATCGAGGCTGCCCGTAAGCGCTGCGACGAGTTGCTCAATGAAGGCCAGCGGTGCCTGGGCATCTTTGGCCAGGATGCAGACTCACTCCACTGGCTGGCGGACTATATCGTCAAACGCAATAGCTGATGCCGGCCACGGCCCGCCATATTCTGCATGTCGATATGGATGCCTTTTTCGCGTCCATTGAGCAGCGCGATAATCCGGACTTGCTTGGCAAACCCGTGGTTGTCGGGGGTGGCGGCAATCGTGGCGTGGTGGCCGCTGCCAGCTACAAGGTGAGGGAATTCGGCGTGCGTTCGGCCATGCCGATGCGTGAAGCCAGGCGTCGATGTCCCGCTCTCATATGCATCACTCCGCAGATGGGTAAATACAAGGCCGTCTCGGCAGAAATTTTCACAATCTTTCGTGAGTTCACGCCGCTGGTCGAGGGCTTGTCGCTCGATGAAGCGTTTCTCGATGTAACGGCCAGCCTGAGCCTGTTTGGTTCCGCGGCAGACATCGCCCACGCCATTAAAAAGCGGATTCGTAGCGTGACCGGACTCACCGCATCTGTGGGTGTTGCTGCAAATAAGCTGGTTGCCAAAATTGCGTCAGACCTGGAAAAGCCGGACGGTCTCGTCGTCGTGCCGGAAGATCGCGTTCGCCAGACACTCGACCCGCTTGCCGTTCAGGTCATACCGGGTATTGGCAAGGAAACGCTACGACGATTGCATCGCGTGGGTATCGAGACAATCGGTGATTTACGCCGGGCACCCGACGCGGCACTGGGTGCGATCTTCGGGCGCTTCGCACAGCGAACCCGCGACAGGGCGGGCGGCATCGATGCGCGACCTGTCGTTTCCGCACGAGCGGACAAATCGATCAGTGCCGAGGAAACCTTCGAAGTCGATCTCACTGCTCGAAAAGCGATGCACCGGAAACTGTTGCAGCTGACAGAGCGAACCAGCCGTCGCTTGCGAGCGAAATCGCTGGCCGCCGGCACCGTGCAATTAAAGATAAGGCAGGCAGATTTCACCACCTTCACGCGGCAACGCTCATTACACCCACCCTCGAATAGTACGGACTCTATCTATCACGCCACTCGGGAGTTGCTGGATATCTGGCTGGCAGAACACCCCGGCGAGAGCGTACGCCTGCTGGGCGTTGGTGGCAGCAAGCTCGTGAACTCTCCCCAAGCTGATTTGTTCAGCACGACACCGTTTGCGACAGGCTCGGATGTGGACGAGCTGTTGGACCGGATTCGTGACAAGTTCGGCTCGGCTTCGGTCGGGCGAGCGCGATCCTTGGATGGCGACTAAATCGGGTAGAATCAGGTCTGGGCAGGCAATATGCAGCAACGATGTACACAAAGTTTTTTGGGCTAAACGAGAAACCATTCGCGATCACGCCGGATCCGCGCTATCTGTTTATGAGCGCCCGACATAGTGAAGGACTCGCGCACCTCCTCTATGGCGTTACCGAAAGCGGCGGTTTCATCCAGCTAACCGGCGAGGTCGGTACCGGCAAGACAACGCTCGTGCGCACGCTGCTGGGCAAGTTACCCGACGAAGTCGACATTGCCCTGATACTCAACCCCCAGGTCACCGTGCTGGAGTTTCTGCAAGTCATCTGCCAGGAACTGGCCGTACCGCTGCCCAAGGACAGCACCAGCACCATGGCGTTGGTCGACGCGCTGAATCGTTATCTACTCGACGCCCATTCGCGCGGTCGCCGTACCATCCTGATGGTCGATGAAGCGCAGAACCTGTCTGATGAGGTACTCGAACAACTGCGATTGCTGACGAACCTCGAAACCGCAAAACAGAAGTTGTTGCAGATCATTCTGATTGGCCAGCCGGAGTTGCGAGAGGTTCTCGCCAAAAACAGTCTTCGACAACTCGCTCAACGCGTCACCGGGAGGTACCACCTGGAACCCCTGTCACGAAATGAAACGATGCAGTACATTGATCATCGACTAAAAGTGGCCGGCAGCGTCGGCGAAATTTTTGATGATCGCGCGAAACGCCAGGTACATCGGCTGGCTCGCGGAATCCCGCGAGTGATCAACGTCATTTGCGATCGGGCGTTGCTTGGGGCATACGGACAGGAAACTCGCAATGTGAGCAGCAAGCTCGTCAAGCGTGCGGCGCTTGAAGTGTCGGGACAGCCTTCGGCCCCCCGCGTACTCAAATGGGTTGCCGCCATACTTGCAATCTCAGCATTGGCCTTGATCGGCGGAAGCCTGTTGCCGCCGGCCATTGATGTGGACGCAGCAGCGGAAAGTGCCATGCTCGAGCAACCTGACACGACAATGCCGGAACCTGTCGCCGTTGCAGAAAGCAACACGGCAGAGCCGCTGCAATATGATCCCGAGCCCGGCTTCGAACAACAACTGGTCGCGGGCAACCTGGGCGTATCGCGGCAACAGTCATTGTCTCAAATGCTAATGCTTTGGGGTGTCGAGACCGACGAGGGCTCTGCCTACGACTGTGCCACATTGGGATCCTACGGCTTGAGTTGCCTGCAACAACGCGGCTCGTGGAATCTTCTCAGGCAGCTTGACCGTCCAGCCATTCTTACCCTGGTTGACAGCAGCGGCAATTCCTACGAATCCGTCGTGACAGCGTTAAGTGACTCTGAAGTTGAGTTTACGATTAACGGCGGTAAAAAAGTCTATCCGCTGGCCGATGTGTCGGAACTCTGGTTTGGCCGCTACCTGATTGTCTGGCGACCGCCCAATGGATCGGCGGGCGCGATTGCTCCGGGTATGCGAAACATCAACGTGTTGTGGTTACGCGAAAGCCTCGCAGCACTCGCAAACGAAACGCTGCCTGGCAGTGGGGACAGGCGTTATTTCGATACTGCCCTTGAGGTGCAACTGCGGGATTTTCAACGACGGCATCGCTTGCAAATAGACGGTCTTGCGGGTCAGCGGACACAAATTTTAATTAACTCGATGCTGGCGCACGATGGCACGCCGCGCCTGTCGGGCGATGGTTAAGGTTACAACCTGGAACGAGTCATGTCTTTTATTCTCGACGCACTGAAGAAATCGGAAGCAGATCGGCAACAGCAAAGCGCACCGGACATGTCCAGTGTGCCGACCGGTACGGTAAAGGCGGCAACACCGCGCTGGCTGTGGATGCTCGTCGGCTTGCTTGCGGTCAACCTGGTGGTCGTCACGGTGATTCTGGTCAAACCGTCACCCGTCACGCCAACGACAGGCGTCGCTCGAACGCCAGAAAGAGTCGTGGAGCCCCCGCCCGCAAACCCACCGGCGCAGGAAATTCCGCTGCCGGTAGGCAGTGAAAAAGACCTGCCAGCGGGACAGGAACAGCGACCTCCCGCTGAACCGGTACGGGAATTCAGACCGGAGGTGTTCAGGGCGCAAGCGCCTGTGCAGACGACAGCGCCTGTTACGACGCAAACCCGGCTTACGTTTAACGACTTGCGCGTCGGCGGTAATATCAGCTTGCCCGAATTGAATATCGATATTCATGTATACAGCGACCGGTCGGCTGATCGCTTCGTATTCATCAACATGCATCAGTATCGAGAGAACGCCACGCTGGAAGAAGGGCCTTTGTTACGGGAGATCACCCCTGAAGGCGTCATTCTTGAATACACTGGCGCCGTATTTCTCCTGCCCAAAAAATAGCAGCGGCGATCACTGCGCAAAAATTGCCTCGCCCGCAGGCTCGACAAGATCGGCACCCTGATTGCGCGCGTTGTTCACTTTTCGGTCCACTGGCCATGCCTGCATTTTCGGATATACAGCGGCCGCCTCGTTGAGCAAGTCCGGGTCGCCGTCCATCCAGCGCTGTGCAGGTTCCGGAATCAGGAGCACCGGCATTCGGGAGTGCAACCGGGACATGAACGCATCGGCCGCGGTGGTCACGATCGCCGCGGTTTGTAACGACTCGCCGGTTTCCTTGTCGGTCCAGTCCTCCCAAAGACCGGCAAACGCACAGGGCGCTTGGTCGAGCGGAGAAATGTACCAGGGAGTTTTCACCTCGCCATTGCGTTGCCACTCGTAGAACCCGTCCACCAGAATCAGGCAGCGCCTGTCGCGATATGCATTACGAAAGGAGGGCTTTTCCGCGACGGTTTCGGCACGCGCATTGATCATATGATTGCCAATGGATGCGTCCTTGGCCCAGAAGGGCACGAGACCCCAGCGAAAAGAGGCCAGCTCCAGCTCGCCGGCTGTGCTGTGCCGAATTGCCACAACCTGCTGGCTTGGCGAAATGTTATAGCGTGGACTCATACCGGCCGAGGTGCGCACGCCAAACAGAGCCGCCGTTGCCTCGGTGGGTGAGTAGAAGGCGAATCGTCCGCACACTCTATTCCCGAATGCCTATACCGCGGTTTAACAGCATGAGACTTGCCGTGAACAAGCCGACGGCAAACACGCCGACGATCAGGTACGCGTAACCGATGTTGATGTCTGAGGTTCCCAGTATGCCGTAGCGAAATGCGTTCACCATATAAAGGATCGGATTCGCGAGACTCACCTTCTGCCAGAATTCCGGCAGCATCGAGATTGAATAAAAGACACCGCCCAGATAGGTGAGTGGCGTGAGCACGAACGTTGGAACGATTGAAATGTCATCGAATTTTCGCGCAAAGACGGCGTTGATGAAACCAGCCAGGGCAAACACAATTGAAGACAACACGACCATCGATATCATGATCAAGGGATGCTGCACTTCAAGTTGCGTAAATCCCAACGCAATGGCAGTCACCAGCATGCCGACGAAAATTCCTCGTATGACGCCACCGGCAACGTGTCCCACGATGATGGCAGCATTTGACATTGGTGAGATGATCATCTCTTCGATATGGCGGCCGAATTTTGCGCCAAAAAAAGACGACACAACATTGCCGTAGGAATTAGTGATAACCGACATCATGATCAGGCCGGGTGCGATGTACTGCATGTAGTCGTAGCCATCCATGCTGCCGATCCGGCGGCCGATCAAATTGCCAAAAATGATGAAGTAAAGTGTCATCGTGATGGCGGGGGGCACGATGGTTTGTATCCAGATCCGCAAGACCCGAAGCACCTCCTTGCGCATGATCGTTTTTACGGCGATCAGGTTGAGTTTGATGTCCATATCAGGCCCCGGCACTGCCTGCATTCGCCTGTTTGCGCTCAACCATGCCGATGAAGAATTCTTCCAGCCTGTTGGCCTTGTTTCGCAGGCTGACCACGACAATATTCTGCTCGCTGAGACACGCAAATAACTGGTTCAGAGACTGGCCGGCGTCCACTGCCACCTCCAGCTCTCCCTCACCAAGAAGCCGGGATTCGAAATTTTCAAGATGGGGAGCAGTCGAGAGGCCGTCACGCAAGGTGAGGATAAAATATTCACGCTGCAGCTTCCGCAAAATGGTGCTCATGCGTGCATTCTCAACGATTTGGCCGTCATCAATGATGGCAACATGCCGACACAGGCTCTCCGCTTCTTCAAGGTAATGCGTTGTCAGGATAATGGTGGTTCCTTCGGCATTAATCCGCCGCAGGTAAGTCCACATAGAGCGCCGAATTTCGATATCGACACCGGCTGTAGGCTCATCGAGGATCAGCAATCGCGGTTCATGTATCAATGCACGCGCGATCATCAGCCGCCGTTTCATGCCCCCCGAAAGTGTCCGGGCGATAGCGAATCGCTTGTCCCACAAGCGTAGCTCGGTGAGATATTGCTCCGCTCGCTCCAGTGCCATTTTTCGATCGATGCCGTAATAGCCGGCCTGGTTGACGACAATGTTCAGCACCGAATCGAACAGATTAAGATTGATTTCCTGCGGTACGAGTCCGATGCAGGCTTTGGCCGCAGCAAGATCGGTATCGATGCTGTGACCGAATATTTCGACGCTCCCGCCGGTCTTGTTGACCAGCGAGCACACGATGCCAATTGCGGTTGTCTTGCCCGCCCCGTTGGGCCCCAGCAAGGCACAAAAATCACCGGCATCGACCTCAAGGTCGATGCCTTTCAGAGCCTCAACACCATTCGGGTAAATTTTGCGAAGATTCTTGATGCTAAGCGCGTGCATGGCGACGCGTATTGTATACGGACTACCGGCAATGGGGGCATTTTGATTGATCGCACTCAGTCGTCACTTTTCTCGGCGACCTTAAGAGCCGGCGCCTGGGTGCGACAGGCTGCTGAAGCCCAGACCACTGCGCTGGTTCTGTCGACTTGTGTCAGGACCGTCTGCAAGACGCTGATGTGCGCGGCGCGGCGAACCTCGTGCAAGGGGTGGACGCCGCAGTACAGAAGCTTTCGCCAGAGTTCGCTGCGGCCAGCCAGACGCAATACCAGTAATTTATGATTTTCGGTCGCGAAGTCGAGAATCCGGACAAGCGTATGTTCGCTGATTTGTTCGCACCAGTGAACCGTCGCTCCGCACAGCAGCCGTAATACGTAAGGGTTTTGTCGCGCCAGTTGCCAGATGAATCCCAGTCCCGCGGCGATCAGCCTGCTCACGTCTGCCTGCTGCTCGTGCGATGCGGAGAAGAGGTCCTGGTTTGGATCCTGTTCGAACGCCGTTCGCCAAAACCTGTCATCTCGTTCGCGAAAAGAAAACAATAGGAAGGGTGCCTCGGCAAGTCGTTCAGCCTGCCGGGGCGTTAAACTGACCAAGCGCCGCGCCAGGTCCTCGCGCAGCCCCCACAGGCGTTCCTGGGCATGAGGCGAGCGACGCAGGAGCGTGAGAAAGGATTCATTCAGGGCTCGGACATTGTCCATATCGGTCACTTGCGGGCCTTCGTACAGCATCGTAATCTCCCTCTGCTTGGGTATTTTCCCGCCGAATCACGAGATACTCTATTGTTTATTTTTTTCCCAATAGTGGATACTACACCCCTTATAGTAACTGTATATGGTATAAATCTATCATAAAGGGGAACAAATGCGCCTTACCGACAATCGATATGCCCAAGAGCGTGAGCAGTTTGAACTTGCGTTGAGAATGATTCGGCACGAAGCACGCACGCGCACCATCCGCGAGTGCAGCGGCCTGAATGACGACCGCATCCGCAAATTATATGCGACCTATTTTCGGGACACCGACGCGAATCTCGTCAAGCGCAGACGGGGTAAATCGCCGCAACAGGTTGCACGTTTTGTGAAAGATGCCGCTCACCAGTTGCAGGCGACGACCCTCATCGCGCTTTTCTGTGCGAGCCTCTTGTTGCGCATGGACTCCGATAACAAATTGCATGCCTGCTGGCCGCGGCCGGACGTCGAATACGGGCATCGCATCTGCCGTGCCTTTGAATCCTACCTGTTACTGCACCCGTCTCCGAAGCTCAGTTTTGAATGGGCCTGGAACCTGCTGCAGAGCATTAGCAAGAATGATGAGCTCTATCTCGCCAATTGCAGACAGTGTCGTGCAATTTATGTACAAGACTCCTACGCACTCGATGATGAGACCTGTCCCAGCTGTGTGATCATGGCCCGCCAGAAGCCGACGCGTATTTCATCAGGCAATTGATACTGCCCGTATTCATCACACGCACATCGGTGGCAGCTCACTGGGTTGCATGTTTCCGGTACACTGCGGCCTGCGCGGCCGACATGGCCCGCAGCTTTTTGTTGCTTATCGGGATGAGCGTGAACGGGGAAAATATTTTCGCAGGCGCATATGTGGATCGGCATGGCCATGTGCGTACGGACCCGGACTGGCTATCTGCAGCGATACAAAGTGATGCGAGCTGGTTTGTACCTGTTTGGGGTACGCGCTGTCTGACCGACGGCGAACCCCCGAGTTTGGTCCTGTTGCAGCGCCAGAACATCGACGAGTACATCAGCGACGAAGACATCATTTTCCTCGGTATGTACCGTGAGCGCCCCACCTTCGCCGTTGGCATGGACAAAAGCGTCCCGGAGCCGTTTGCGGAGCGGGGTCAATTTCATGATCTTCGCTACCTGGGCAGCATCTTGCCCGCCGACGATGCAAATCTCGCGGCACATGCCCGAGCCCTGGTTATCTGGCACAGACTGCAGAAATTTTGCGGACGTTGTGGCGCCAAAACGCAAACTCAAGCGGGGGGCAATACGCGAAAATGCGTCAACGAAGCCTGTGCGGCACTGATATTCCCACGCGTTGAACCCGCGATTATTGTCCTGGTCTCGCATGGCGACCGTTGCCTGCTCGGACGACAGAAGAGCTGGCCCGAGGGCCGGTACTCGACCATTGCCGGCTTTGTCGAGCCTGGAGAGAGTCTCGAAGATGCGGTGCGACGTGAAGTCATCGAAGAAACCGATGTACGCGTAGGCAATATTCGCTATCACAGCTCGCAGCCCTGGCCGTTTCCATCAGCTTTGATGCTTGGCTTTACCGCAGAAGCGGAAACCGAATCCATCCAGCTGAATGATGGCGAACTTGAGGACGCCCGCTGGTTCAGTTACAAGGAGTTGACGTCGGGCTTTCCGAAGTTGCCTTACAGGATATCCATCGCGAGAAGGCTGGTCGATGACTGGATAAATTCAAACGGGTCATCCGGGCGCATAGACAGCCAATAACCAGGCGCTGATATCGGCGATCTCTGGTGCGCAGATCGAATGGGCCATGGGATATTCATGCCACTCGACCGTATAGCCAATACTCGTGAGCGCATCCCGGGATTCCTCACCGAGAGCCACCGGAAGCATGGGATCGAACTGCCCGTGAGCGAGGAATAGTGGCAGCTCACGCGTTTGAGCCTGGTCGTTTTCAACGACCTCGGCTTGCAACGAGGCGCCCAGCGGTAACCAGGTCGACAGCGCCATGAGTCCGGCCAACGTATGCGGATATCGAAGTGCGGCATGCAGTGCGATGGCGCCACCCTGCGAGAAACCGGCCACAACAATCTTTTCATAAGGAATACCGCGGCCATGCTCCCTCGCCACCAGCGCTTCGAGGCTTGCAGCACTTTCCCGAATGCCGTTTTCGTCCTGCGGACCGCCTCGATCGAGAGTCAGGATATCGTACCAGGCACGCATGGTCGCACCGCCGTTGATGGTAACCGGACGCATCGGCGCATGCGGAAACACAAAGCGCAACGGCAGGCTGTCCGGCAATTGAAGTTCAGGAACGATCGGTTCGAAATCATGGCCATCCGCTCCGAGCCCATGCAGCCAGATAACGCTGCCCTGCGGTGACGCTCCTGTTTCGATCTCTACGGTCTCGGGCAAATTCAATGGTGATGTCCTTGTTTCAGCGCGCCGACGGGCGCAGAGACGCAGTGTAGCAGGGCAAAGTCCTTGACGGTTTATGCATAATATGCTCATAATATGCACATATTTATGCAGGACGGATCATGCCCAATAACGCGCAATTGCAAGCCGAACGCCGCGATACCATTCGCGAGCTGTTGCTTGTGGGTCCGGCCGCAACTCAGCAGGCTCTGGTCGACGCCCTGACACGGCGCGGTCTTGATGCCACTCAGTCGAGTGTCAGTCGCGATCTCAAGGGCCTGGGCGCAGTGAAGACACCGCAGGGCTACGAACTGCCGTCAGCGGATGTGACGGGCGATGACGAAATTGCCAAGGTGGCGGACCTGCTGCGGGAACTCAAGCCGGCCGGACCCAACCTGCTCGTCATCAAAACGGCGATTGGCGCCGCCCAGCGAGTCGCGCTGGCACTGGATCGATCCGGGTGGCCGGAGATTGTCGGCAACGTCGGCGGCGACGACACCATTCTCGTCGCAACCACCAATGCGACCGCACAACACAAAGTTATTACCCGCATCAATATGCTATGCGGCAGATGAATGACGCGACTATTTTTACCGGACTTCAATGTGACTACTGATAAGACACCGATTATTCTCGCCTTCTCCGGCGGGCTGGATACGTCATTCTGCGTGCCGTGGCTCAAAGAGACTTACGGTCGTGACATCATCACCGCAACCGTGGACACGGGCGGGATCGATGCCGTTCAGGCGGTGCATCTCAAGGAACGTGCGTTGGCTCTGGGAGCAATCGAACATGTGTTACTGGATCGAAAGGACGTGTTCTTCTCGTCCGTTATCCGTTACCTGATTGCCGGCAATGTACGTCGCGGACAGTTTTATCCATTGTGCGTGGGTGCGGAACGCGGTGTGCAAGCACAGACTCTCGCACAACTCGCGCTTGAACGGGGCGCCGATACGGTCGCCCATGGCTGTACCGCCGCAGGCAATGACCAGGTTCGGTTTGAGGTGGCTTTGCGAACGCTTAACCCGTCTCTCAATATTCTCGCGCCGGTGCGGGACAACAACTGGCTGCGCGCAGAGCAAATGGCTTACCTTGACGAGCATGACCTGCCGTTGCCCGCGCAGGGATCCGCGTATTCAATCAATCGCGGCTTGTGGGGCATCACGATCGGCGGGCAGGAAACACTGACCTCCGCACAGAGTCTGCCCGAAGAAGCCTGGGTGCTTTCCGCAGAAGCTTTCACGAACCCGGTTGCCGTGTCCGCGCATTCACTGGAATTCGCCGCGGGCGTTCCGGTCGCACTCGACGGCCAGGCGATGGATCCCGTCAAACTCATCGAAACACTCGAAAAGCTCGCGGGCCGATACGGCATCGGTCGCGGCATTCATCTGGGCGATACCGTGCTCGGCACCAAGGGTCGGGTTGCGTTTGAAGCACCTGCCGCTGTGACACTGATCAGCGCGCATCGCGAACTGGAAAAACTGGTGCTCACCGCCCAGCAAGCTCGCATCAAGGAAAACGTAGCTGCGGTTTACGGTGACCTGATCCATGAAGGCAAGCAGCTTGACCTGGCCTGCCGCGATATCGAAGCGTTGCTGGAGTCGTCGCAAAAACGTGTCACTGGCGAAGTCCGCTTCACACTCAGGCCCGGTAATCTTTTCATCACCGGAACAAGCTCTGCCTACTCATTGCTCGATGCGACCAAGGGTGTCTACGGCGAAGCGGCCGGCGAGTGGTCAGCGGCGGATGCACTCGGCTATGCAAGAATCATGTCGCTATCCGGCGAACTCCAGTCGCGTGCCGGTCAAAACGGAACATAAATAATGCGCAGCGTACTGGTCGACAAAGTCGCCTCCGTAGCACACCACAACGATCTCGGACACGAACTTCGTTTGTCGAATGAGATCCCCTGCGATGAAGGTATCTTGCTCGCGGTAAAAGTCCTGAATAACAAGACGCGGTATAACCAGCTTGAACTCACCAGCGGCAGAATGGCAACCGTCACCCAGGGCGACATTGTCGTTGGTGCTCTCGGTCATCGCAAAGCGTTGCTCGGCTACTCCGGGCATCTACCCGCTGAACTCGCCGTCGGTGACACCGTGCAGATTCTGAATATCGGCGGAGTACTGGGAATTTGTGACTCGGCCAATCCCGATGTTGGTGCACCGTTCGATTGTGAAGTGCTGGGCACGGTACTGCACTTCCCGTATCTCGGCGAACGCATCGGTGTACCGGCACGCGTCGGTTCCGCAAAACTGGATCCCGATGCGCCACTCAATGCGAACGGTGTGGCAATGGTTGCCCTGGCAGGAACCTGCATGGACTCCGGCAAAACTGCAGCGGCGTGCGCCATCATCAGCCGGCTCCGCCATCTGGGTTTTGACGTCGCCGCCTGCAAGGCCACTGGCGTGTCACTGCGACGTGACATACTGGCCATGGAAGATGCCGGTGCCACCGATACAATGATCTTTTCCGACCTCGGCATCGTTACAACAACCGCTGAAAACGGACCGCCACTGGCACGATCCCTGTTAACCGCACTTGCCGCTCGCAGTCCCGATGTCATCGTCATCGAACTCGGGGATGGCCTGCTGGGTGCCTATGGCGTCGAGGCGATACTGTCTGACGAATCAATTCGCAACGCACTGACCGGTGTGGTTCTTTGTGCCAACGATCCCGTTGCTGCGTGGGGCGGCACCCGGCTCCTGCAGGAACAATTCGACATCAAACCCACTGTCGTGACCGGCCCGACAACCGACAATGCGGTGGGCATCGACCAGATTGCGCAACGGATGGGCCTGCCGGCGATCAACGCGCTGACAAACGGCGCCGCCCTGGGAGACAAAATCGCGACACTGTTGCCCAACAAGGCGGAGAACCCATCGTGACCAAAACGATCAAGACGGTTGTGCTGGGTGCCAGTGGTTACGTCGGCGGTGAACTGTTGCGTCTAATCGCAGCACACCCGAATCTTGAGCTATCGGCAGCGGTGTCCGAGAGGCTGGCGGGAAATACCATCGGCAGTCATTTCCCCGCACTTGCTCATTGCTATCCGCAACAATCCTTCCAGAGCGCGGCAACAGTCCTCGAGGCGCTGGACAGCAACCAGGACCTCGCGTTGTTTTCAGCCGCGCCTCATGGCGCATCGGCAAGCGCAATCGCTGCTGTTTTGAAGGGGGCACACGCAAAATCGCTTAACGTCCACGTCGTCGATTCATCGGCGGACTTTCGTTACGAAAGTTCGGCCGACTTTAAGGCTGTTTATGGCATCGATCACCCGGCCCCTGACCTGTTGAATCAGTTCAGTTGTGCGCTACCTGAACACACGGAATCGGCAACCACAGCGCATATTGGCCACCCCGGTTGCTTCGCCACAGCATCGCTGCTGGCCGCTGTACCGTTATTCGCCTGTGGTCTCGCAGAGCCCGAGGTGTTCATCAGCGGCATTACCGGCAGCACCGGATCGGGTCGTCAGCCGACAGAAGGCACGCACCATCCGGAACGCCACAGCAATCTTTATGCCTATAAACCCCTGTCCCATCGTCATACGCCCGAGATTCGCGCACTGATCGCGCGCGCGAGCAAGGAAGAGGTTGCTGTTCATTTCATTCCCCACTCCGGTCCGTATGCGCGCGGCATCTACATCACGCTGCAGGCGAAGCTGAAGGCCGACATGAGCGAAGCGGACGTACGACACGCCTTTATCGATTTTTACAGCGACAGCCCTTTTATGCACATTGTTGCCGGCACCCCCCGTCTCAAAGACGTTGTCGCCAGCAATTATTGCCATATCGGCATATCCACCGCAGGCCGACAAGTGGTCGTCATGAGTACCATCGACAACCTCGTCAAAGGGGCCGCTGGCGGTGCAATGCAGTGGATGAACCGCTTGTGGTCGCTGCCGGAAACGAGGGGCCTCACGGCGGCAGCCCCGGCCTGGACTTGAGAGAAACAAAATCATGACACCATTTTCAGCGGATGACGTTGTTGCACGAGAAGCCGCCGTCATGATTCCCGTCTACGGACAGATGTCATTCACACCGAAGCGCGCCGCCGGCTGTGACATCGTCACAACCGATGGGCGCCATATCCTCGACTTCTACGGTGGCCATGCGGTTGCCGCGCTCGGCTACGCGCACCCCAGGCTGACCCGTGCCATCAGCGAGCAAAGTCAGCGCCTGGTATTCCAGAGCAATGCCGTCGCCCTGGATATTCGAGCGAGCGCGGCAGAGAAACTGATTTCAATCGCGCCGAAGAATCTCTCACGTGCGTTCTTCGTAAACAGCGGTGCCGAAGCCAACGAAAATGCGCTAAAAATGGCATGCATGACCACCGGCCGCCGCAAGATTCTTGCTTTGACGCATGGCTTTCACGGCCGCACGGCGGCGGCCGCTGCGGCGACATGGAACGCGGCGGAATCCTGGTACGGTTTCCCCTCATTGCCGTTCGACGTAGATTTCATTCCGCGCGACGATATCGATGCCGCCCGCACAATGATCGACAGCGATGTCGCCGCCGTCATCTTGGAACCCGTCCAGGGCATCGCCGGTGCTTACGACCTGTCGTTCGATTTTGTCGCAGCGCTGCGGCAATGCACGCGAGCGGTCGATGCCCTGCTGATTGCGGATGAAGTTCAGTGCGGCATGGGCCGCTGCGGAAAATTCTTTGCCGCGGATATCTACCAGGTTGAAGTGGATATCCTGACCAACGCCAAGTCGCTCGGTGGCGGCATCCCCTGCGGCGTGGTGCTGTGCACTGAGGACATTTCCGCCGCCATGAAAATTGGCCAGCTTGGCTCGACCTTCGGTGGCGGACCCATCGCGGCGGCGGCCATTCTCGCCGTCATCGAAACCATCGAAGACGAAAACCTGTTGCACAATGTCCGCCAGAGAGAGGCTCAAATACGCGAGCTTTGCGTCACAGGTCCGGTCACATCGATACGCGGTATGGGTTTGCTGCTCGGACTCATATGCGACCGTCCCGCGGTCGAAGTACAAAGTGCGCTTCTCGACCATGACATTCTGACCGGCACAAGTGCCGATCCGAATATTTTACGCCTGCTGCCTCCACTCGTCCTGCAAGCCGAACATGTCGTCCGGCTCGCCAATACACTTAGCCAAATAGCCCCCCAAACCTGAGGCCAAAAACACCATGAAAGCATTTAATGATCTTGCAGATTTTTCCAGCGAGGAAATCGCGGCCCTGCTCAAACTCGCGTCCCGGCTGGACTCCGCCCCGGAGCCTGCGGCGCTCCGCGGCAAAGTGCTCGCATTGCTCTTTCTCAGCCCGTCACTGCGTACGCTGGCCTCCTTTCAGGCCGCGATGACCCGGCTCGGTGGCGGCGCATTTGTCATTTCCCCGGAGATGTCGATACACGGCATCGAGACTCGCCCCGGCATCGTCATGGATGGCGCCGCCGCAGAACACATCCGCGAAGCGGTGCCGGTTATTGCATCGTACGGCGACGCGATCGGCATTCGTGCATTTGCAGAGCGAAAAAACCTGGCAAACGACCTGGCGGAGACCGAGTTCAAAGCCCTTACCGACCTGATTGATACACCGTACATCAACATGGAATCCGCACTGAACCACCCTTGCCAGAGTCTTGCGGACTGGAAAACAATGAACGACCTGGACATACCGGCGCAGGGCGGCAAGTTTGTTTTGAGCTGGGCCTATCACCCCAAGGCATTGCCATTCGCCGTGCCCGCAGCAACGGTACATATGGCCGCAATGCGCGGGATGGACGTGACCGTATTGCGTCCCGAAGGCTTCGCGCTGCCGGATGCCGTCATGGAGAAAGCGCACGCCGCGGCAGAATTGTCCGGGGGGTCCGTCATCGAAACGGATGACCGTGTCGAGGCGATGGAAGGTGCCCATGTCATTTATGCCAAGTCCTGGTCTTCTGCGCGGCACTACGGAGACAGGATCGCCGATGAAAAAGCACGCTCGGAGCTGTATCACTGGTGCGTCGATGACCCCTGGTTCGACAATGCCCGACCGGACTGCCGCTTCATGCATTGCCTGCCAGTGCGTCGTGGCGTGGTCGTTAGCGACAAGGTACTCGATGGACCACGCAGCGTGGTGATCCACGAGGCGCGCAATCGCATGGTCGTGCAGATGGCGATACTGCACCAGATGATGGGGGCCAAAGCATGAATACTAGCCGGGATCGAGCGGTCGTCGTTTCGGCGCTCAAACACGCAGCGCCTTACATACGAATGTTCAAGCACAAGGTTTTCGTGCTTAAGGCGGGCGGCAAAATATTTGCCGACAACCGCCTGACGCTTGCGCTCATGGAACAGATCGGGCTGCTTTACCAGGTAGGTATTCGCGTCGTCCTGGTTCACGGCGGCGGCCCGCAGTCCACACAACTCGCGTCAGCGCTGGGCCTCAAGACGAATTTTATCGATGGTCGCCGTGTGACGGATGAGGATGCCCTGGATGTCAGCATCATGGTGCTCAACGGCCAGATCAATACGCGCATTCTCGCCGTCTGCCGCGAACTCGATATTCCGGCCGTGGGCATCAGCGGCGTGGATGCCGGCCTGATTCGCGCGCATCGCCGACCACCCGTCAAACTCGCAGGCGGTGACTCCATTGACTACGGTTATGTTGGTGATATCGAATCCGTGGACGCGAGCGTCCTGCGCAAGCAACTGGACAACGGCCTGATGCCGGTGGTGAGCCCACTGTCCTGTGATTCGTCAGGAACCTTGCTGAACATCAACGCCGATACGGTGGCCGCAGCGATTGCCGTCGAACTGAATGCCGAAAAACTGATTCTTGCCACCAGCGCGCCGGGTATTCTCGAAGACAGGGATGACCCTCAATCCCTGATCTCCTATCTGGATCGAAGCGGGCTGAAGAAACTTCGTGACGCAGGCAAACTTACCGACGGCATGCTGCCCAAAGCAGATGCAATCGACACGGCCATCGCCAATGGCGTCAACCGCGTGCATATCATTTCCTACAAGTTACCCGACAGCCTGTTGCTGGAAGTCTTTACCAACGAAGGAACCGGTACGCTGGTCGTCAAAGACATCGCCGCACTGACTCCCGCTGAACAATCGACACAAGGATAAGACCATGAGCCGACTCTGGGAAAAAGGATTGCCGCTGGATCAGCGCGTGCTTCGCTACACCGCGGGAGAAGATCATGTCCTCGACGCACGACTGGTTGCCTACGATGTACAGGGGTCGATTGCTCATGCGCAGATGCTCGCGGCGCAAAAACTCCTGAGCCAGGAAGACTGCGCTGCCATCTGCACCGGACTGCAACAAGTGGGGGCAAGCCACACAAATGGCGAATGGCAGATTCGCCTGGAAGATGAGGATGCACACACCGCCATCGAAAACCGCCTGACCGACCTGATCGGCGAGGCGGGCGGGCGCGTGCACCTGGGCCGCTCACGCAATGACCAGGTGCTCACGGCACTGCGCCTGTACCTGCTGGATGCCAGCGATCACATCGGCGAGCACGTGCAGGGTCTTTGCGACTCGCTCGGCGACCTCACACAGCGCCAGGGCAACGTAGCCCTGCCTGGTTACACGCACATGCAACAGGCAATGCCATCGTCGGTCGCACTCTGGTGTGGCGGCTTCGGCGAAGCATTCGAAGATGCCATTGACGGACTGAAGTCTGCACGACGCAGGATGAACAAGAACCCGCTGGGCAGCGCAGCCGGCTACGGCACACCCGGCCTCAACCTGGATCGGGAACTGACGACAAAAAAACTGGGCTTCGCTGAAACGCAAAACCCGGTGACCGCCGCGCAACTCTCACGAGGAAAAGCGGAAGCCGGCTTATTGTTTGAACTCACGCTCCTGCAACAGGATCTGGGTCGTCTGGCTGCCGACCTGTTGCTCTTCTACACCCAGGAGTTTGCCTACGTCGATCTGGCTGCCAACGTAACAACCGGTTCCTCGATCATGCCGCAGAAACGCAATCCGGATGTGCTGGAACTGGTTCGTGCGGCAAGCGCGACCGCCCAGGCCTGTCTCAACGAATGCCTGATGATCACGGCAAAACTCCCCTCGGGTTTCCAGCGCGATGCGCAGCGAATCAAGGCGCCCCTGTTCCGATCCATCGACCTGGCCATTGAGGGTATAGATATTATGGCCTTCGTTCTCGACGGCCTGTCGTTCCGTGAGGAAAACATTCATATGGACGACGGCATGTATTCCGCCGAACGTGCCTACGCACTGGTTACAAAGGAAGGCATCCCGTTTCGCGATGCCTACCGCCGGGTCGCCAAAAAATACACCGAATAGATTGCCGAGTTAGCCGGCCTGCAATCAGCTGCGCCAGGTTTTGCTTATTTCAAGCAAGCGATCGACATCGGTTTCGTTATTGAATAATGCGGCACCGACCCTGATCTGGGAATTATCCTCGCGAAACGACAGCCGGACGTTTGCTTTGTCCAGTTGGCTCTGCACCCTCGCGTAATCCGTGCCGTGCTCAAAGGCAACGATTGAGGAACGATTGTTCGCAGGCGTGAGGACATTGAAACCCTGCTCAGTCAGGCCCCGATGAATGCGTTGCGCCAGCTTCACCGTGTGACGTTCGATGCTCTCGATGCCGATATTCGCGAGGTAATCAAGTGCTGCGCTGAGTTGATAGACCGCCGCAAATGCCAGCGTCGCATAACCGTACTTGCGCGCATCCTCGTAAAACTCGAATTCGTGACTGGCGGATTCGTTCTTCACCTGGCGCCATCCCCTGCGATCCGGCTCGATGGTATCCAGCAAGGCTTTCCTGACGAAAAACGGAGCAACACCAAATCCGCCCAACAGCCATTTGTAGGTTCCCCCGGCAAAAAAATCGATATCGCAATCTTTTGTGTCGAGTTCGAGCGTACCGACGCCCTGGATGGCGTCCACAAATATATAGGCTGAATGGGCATGCGCCAGACTCGCCAGTGCCTTAAGATCATGTCTGAATCCATTCTGGTGCGAGATCCACGATACGGAGATCAAGCGTGTCTTGTCATCAACCATCGATGCGAACGCTTCCGTCGTGACGGCCCCATCGATATTTTTTACAAGCCGCACTTCAATGCCGTTTTTCTCGCGCAAGTAATTGTAGAGCACGACCGTGGTATCGAAATGCAGGTCATCGATAACGACGTTGTCTCCGGGTCGCAGATCCAGCGCGGCCGTGATAATGTTTTCTGCCTCGCTGGTGGTCGATAAAAGGCCGATCTCGCCTGTATCGGCATTGACGAGACGAGCAAATTTCTCACGAACTGCCCGTGTCTCGCCCAACATGGGACCCAGCGTCAGCGGGTCTTCCGCCTTGGCCTGAATAAAACGAGCGACCGCATCAATGACCGGTGTTGGCGAGGGTGCGATGTAAGGTGAATTGAAGTACAGGTGTTCGCGGGTAACCGGAAAATCCTTGCGAATGCCCAGTGGATCATCATGTTGTGGTGTGGTCATAGACTGCGCCAAGCTCCGATCAGCAACGCCGGCCGCCGCTGTGGCAGACACCAGACGGACGAATTCTCGACGTGAAATAGACATTTGGAATTTCCTTTGGAAATGATGCTCAAAAATGCACCAAACGCATCTCTGTTCTATGCTTGCGGGCACAGGATAAAGCATACACCGCCAGTTTGGGCAGGCACCGAAAAAGACGAAAGCTCTTGATTGGACATACCTCCCGATTTGTCGAAATGGAGAATACAGATGGCAACAGACCTGGACTTCGTAACATTCGTCGCTGACCAGATTGAAGATCGTTGTGACGTCACGTATCGAGCGATGTTTGGGGCCTTCACGCTCTATTCCAAAGGCAAGGTGGTCGCACTGGTTGGCGACAATCAGTTATTTGTAAAAGCGACAGAGGCAGGAAGAGCATTCATCGGTGATGTTGTTGAAGCTTCCCCGTATCCGGGAGCGAAACTGGCGTTTCTTATTCAGGATAAAATCGAAGACCGGGAATGGCTGACGCAGTTAATCGCACTGACGGAAGAAGCACTTCCAAAGCCGAAGAAAAAGAAAAAGCGTAAATCAACGTGAGAACAAGAATAAGCACCCACCCCAAACGGAGTCACCATCAAGAAAGCCGTTGCTGCCGGGTAAGTATTTTTCGCGAGTAAAAGGCCCTCCGAGCAAAAAATACTTACCCGGCAGCAACGGCTTTCGCACCACCAACCCCAAAGATCACCCACAACAACCACACCACTGATATATCATGACCCCCAGCCAAAATACCGAGACCCTTACGCCATGAAAAAACTACTGCTGGTTTGTCTAACGGCACTTCTCAGCGTAATCACGATCACCGCATGCGGCCAAAAAGGCCCGCTCTTCCTCCCAGGAAACCCCAGCGAAATACAGTCGCAAGTACCCCGTCAGGAGCAACCGCAAAACGAGGAAGATGAAGACGGCGACGAAGAAAAACCCGACTGAGGGATTTCTGAGCATATGAGCAACAAGAAACTCGTGCTGGTAGACGGGTCATCGTATCTGTATCGCGCGTATCACGCGTTGCCAGCGCTGACGACGTCCCGCGGAGAGCCGACCGGTGCGATCCACGGCGTGCTGAACATGCTGAACAAGCTGGCAAGGGAGCAGGAAACCGAGCATTTCGTGGTGGTGTTTGATGCGCCTGGAAAAACCTTCCGCGACGATTTATACGCCGAATACAAAGCGAACCGGCCACCGATGCCGGATGATTTGCGCTCACAGGTGGAACCGATACTGGATGCGATCAAGGGCATGGGACTGCCGCTGCTGCGTATTGAGGGCGTGGAGGCTGATGACGTCATTGGCACGTTGTGCAGACGCGCGGTGGCGGCGGGAATGGAAGTGCTGGTATCGACGGGCGACAAGGATATGGCGCAACTGGTCAGCGACAAGGTGACGCTGGTCAACACGATGTCGGATACCTTGCTGGATCGTGACGGAGTGAAGAACAAGTTTGATGTGTATCCAGAGCAGATTATTGATTACCTGGGACTCGTTGGAGATAGTGCCGACAATATCCCGGGCGTACCGAAGGTGGGCCCGAAGACTGCAGCAAAATGGCTGCGTGAATATGGCTCGATTGAGGGCATCATCGAACACGCGGATGAAATAAAGGGCAAGGTCGGCGAAAGCCTGCGCGAGCATATCGAGCAACTGCGGCTGTCACAGAAACTCGCGACCATCGTTCAGGACGTGGACTTGCCACAACAGCTGGACGAACTGACACGCGGTGCAGTAGACGAGGAGGCATTGACCGAGTTATTCGTCCATTTCGAAATGAATACCATGCTGCGACAACTCCGCGAGAAATCGAACAAAATTGACTCGGCGGCGAGTGCGGCACCCGCCGCGTCAAGATCCAGGGGAGACTTTGAAACCGTCCTGACGAAAGAAGCGTTCGACAAATGGCTGCAGAAGATCGGCTCTGCCGAGCTTGTCGCGTTAGACACCGAAACAACGAGCATTAATTACATGCAAGCGGAACTCGTCGGTATTTCCCTCGCAACGCAAACCGGTGAAGCCGCGTATATCCCGGTCGCGCATGATTATCCTGGCGCTCCGCAACAGCTCGCACGCGAGTATGTGCTCAGTGCGATGAAACCATTCCTGGAAGATGCGCAGGCGAAAAAGGTGGGACACCATCTCAAGTACGATGCACACATATTCGCCCGTTACGGCATTCGCCTCAGGGGCATGGCGTTCGACTCAATGCTCGAATCCTACGTGCTGAACAGTGTTGCAACACGACACGATATGAATTCCGTCGCACGCTATTACCTCAATGCCGAGACGATTCATTTCGAAGACGTGGCGGGCAAAGGCGTCAAGCAGTTGACATTCAACCAGGTCGAGCTGGAACTGGCAGCGCCGTATGCGGCAGAAGATGCGGACATTACGCTGCAGCTGCACGAGAAAATCTGGGCAGACATCAGCAAGAATGAAGCGCTGAAACATTTGTATGAGACCGTCGAGCAACCGCTGGTGCAGGTGCTCTTTGCAATGGAAGAAACCGGTGTGCTGGTGGATCGCGACATGCTGAATAAGCAAAGCGCTGAACTTGCGAGCACCATGCTTGAGATTCAGAAGAAGGCGCATGAGCTTGCCGGTGGCCCGTTCAATCTCGGCTCCCCAAAACAGTTGCAACAAATTCTCTTCGAGAAACTCGAGTTGCCGGTGGTTCGCAAAACCCCGAAAGGGCAACCGTCGACCGCCGAGGATGTGTTGCAGGAACTGGCGGCAGACTATGAGTTGCCGCGGGTTATTCTTGAGTACCGGAGTTTAAGTAAACTAAAGAGCACCTACACCGACAAGTTGCCGCTGCAGATATGTGAAAGTACCGGCAGGATTCACACGTCCTACCACCAGGCCGTGGCAGCGACAGGGCGGCTTTCGTCGACTGATCCAAACTTGCAGAACATCCCGATCCGCACACCGGAAGGCCGGCGAATTCGCCAGGCGTTTATCGCGCCCGAGGGAAATGTCCTGCTCGCGGCGGACTATTCACAGATCGAGCTGCGCATCATGGCGCATTTATCGGCGGACAAGGGACTGCTGGGAGCGTTCGCGGAGGGTCGGGACATTCATCAGGCAACCGCAGCGGAAGTATTCGGGGTCGCGCTCGACGAAGTCAGCAAAGACCAGCGTCGCTCGGCCAAAACCATTAATTTCGGGCTGATGTACGGCATGTCGGCGTTCGGCCTGGCCAAACAACTCAACGTCAGCCGCGGCGAGGCGCAGGAGTATATCGACCAGTATTTCGATCGCTACCCCGGTGTCAAAGCCTACATGGACAACACGCGTGCCAGCGCGAAGGAATGCGGGTTCGTGGAGACCATTTATGGCCGGCGTTTGTATCTACCGGAAATCAATGCTCGCAATGTGCAGCGCCGACAATACGCGGAGCGCAGCGCCATCAACGCACCGATGCAGGGTACCGCTGCCGATATCATCAAGATGGCGATGATCTCGGTGCAAAACTGGTTGCTGCAAAACGATATCAAGGCACGCATGATCATGCAGGTGCACGATGAACTGGTCTTCGAGGTCGCCTGCGATTCAATCGATGGCATTCGGGATGAGATTATCCGCCTGATGAGCGCTGCCGCCACTCTGGACGTGCCCCTGGTGGTCGATGCCGGGGTTGGGAAAAACTGGGACGAGGCCCATTAATGCAGCGCCCCAGGCCATATTATTTCGGATATATTCAACAACTTACAGTGATGGAACTCCCTGGGTACAAGGCGCTCTAATGTAATGAGCGACCCATTCGCTCTTCCGCTTACCTCCCTCAAGCGGAGCGGCAATTCGGTTACCCCAGACCGATTGCGATTCTTGCCCCGGGTGCTGCATACAGCACACCGGGGTTTTTCTGTCAGGACACCTCGCCCGCCAGGAATTGCTCCAGCGCATCCCGTGCCTGATCGACGCCTTGTCGATTGAGCGCCGAAAACAGCTGCACCGTCGCTCGCTCTGCCAGCTCTTTTGATACGCTCAGCAACGTATTGGCCGCCTGGCCGCGTTTCAATTTGTCGGCTTTGGTCAACAAGACATGCACTGGCAGGCTTGAAGGCTCTGTCAATTGCAGCAACCGACGATCGTAATCCGACAGCCCACGCCGAACATCAACGATCAGAAACAGGCCATGCAGACTGCGACGGTCCTCGATATAAGCGGTCAAAAGCCGCCCCCAGTGTTCGCGCACAGCATCCGCGACCCGCGCAAACCCATAACCCGGCAGATCGACCAGGCGCGCCTGCTCGCGCAATGCGAAGAAATTGATCAGCTGTGTCCGCCCCGGCGTCTTGCTGGTCCTGGCAAACTGACGCCGATTGACGATGACGTTGATCGCGCTGGATTTGCCCGAATTGGAACGACCGGCAAAGGCCACTTCGCTGCCCGTATCCGGCACGAACTGCGCCACTTTGTTGGCGCTCGTGATGAATTTGGCGTTTGGGAATTGCGACATGGGATACGGTCCTGATGTGTGTATAATTCGGGGCTTAAAGAGTTAACAGACCGCCAAATCCATAGTGACCGGTAATCGATCCAGCGGCAAGACCCGCAGCTTGGTTGCCGCAGTCTGGCACTGGCAGGGCGAGTATCTGCAACGAAAATATTCTGGGAATTTCCACTCATAAAAGCCAGGCGGCGCTATTGGAGCCAGCCTGGATAAACGGTCAGGAATATATAAAAATGAAGTTTGTTGTTTTTGCCGTCTTGTCACTGCTTCTCACCAGCGTTGCCGGCGCACAGAGCCTGGTCGAGGGTTCGTATGATGCCGGTGAGGCCAAGTCGATTGTTTGTGGTGCCTGCCATGGCCCCAATGGCAACAGTGTCAATCCGGCCTGGCCGAGTATTGCGGGACAGCACGCCAGTTACATTGTGCAGCAACTGCAGGAATTCAAGAATGGCGGCAGGACCGATATATTGATGACCGGCCAGGCAATGATGCTGTCCGATGAGGACATGGCAAATCTGGCGGTCTACTACGAAGCGCAGGCCGCTGCAGCAAAATCAGTGCTGGATCCGAAAACTTTGGATCAGGGCCAGGCATTGTATCGAGGTGGCAATAAAGATAACGGCGCCTCAGCCTGTATCGCGTGTCACGGCCCCAATGGCAATGGCAATCCGGCCGCCATGTATCCGGCGATCAGTGGCCAGTATGCCCAGTACACGGCCAAGCAACTCCGTGATTACGCCAGCGGCACGCGTAAGACCGACGCTCCGACCAAGATTATGCGGGAAATTGCGGTGCGCTTGAGCGACGAAGAAATTCTGGCCGTGGCATCGTTTGTCCAGGGCCTGCATTAAGCCATTATCTGAAAAATCGCATTTCTGTAAACCAATTTCGTTTTTGCCAGTCCGAACGTCTATTCTCTCCGGGGATTTTTCATGAAGCAATTAGCAATTATCGGCACGATTCTCGCACTCCTGGTTGGTGGCTGGATCTTGATGCGCGACCCCGCTCCCACACCGGTAACGGTCGAACCCCAAACAGCAGCCCAGGCTGAACCCGTCGCTGTGGTCGTTGAGCCGGCGGTCGCCGCGGATGAGATGCAGCCACAAATGGTCGAAGAATCAGCGGCTGCGGAAAAGGAAGTTGACGTCAGCGACAAGCCGATCATGCTGGCTCAGGCCGATACCGGCGCAGCGTCGACCGACTGGCAGTATGTGGATGGAACACATTTCACACGGCTGGTACCAACACAGCCAACCATCGGCGGGGCCGACAAGATCGAGGTTGCGGAGATTTTCTGGTATGGCTGCGCGCACTGTTTTGATTTCGAGCCATACATCAATGGTTGGGCAAAGAAATTGCCCGCGAACGTCCGCTTCGTACGCATTCCCGCCATGTGGAATGCACTCGTGAAACTCCACGGGCAACTCTACTTCACAGAAGAAGTGCTGGTTAAAAATGGCAAGATCGCTGATCCGGAGGGCTTTCGTACCGCCGTATTCCTTGAGTACCATCGCCGCGGCAACCGGCTGGCATCCGTCGATGCCATCCAGGCCGTATTTGAGCGCTTCGGCGTCAATGACGAAGACTTCAAAACTTCGTGGGGCTCATTTGAAGTCGCGCAGAAGATGCGGGTTGCCGAAGACCTCGCACGACGGTGGAACGTTGCCAGTGTCCCGGCGATCGTCGTCAACGGCAAGTATCTAACGGGTGCCGGCGAGGCAGGCAGCTATCCGAAACTGCTTGATGTCATAGACGAATTGATTGTGCGCGAGACCGTTCGCTAGACTCCTAGCCCGCATCTTCCGCGACAATTCGCCACTCACTCCCAGTGCGCCTCCAATAGAGGCGCTTGCGAGTGGTCACCGGTCCGTGTTCCGTCATTAGTGTTTGCTTGAAACGACTGACGAATAACTCCTGCTCTTCCGGGTCGGCCAGCAACATCACATCCTGCAGATTCACCGCAGCAAGTTGGCGCGCGCCGAATACGCCCAGTCGATAGGCTGACCACTTTTGTTTGTCCATGCCGCGCGAGCGAAAGGCGTCGTCGTAAAGAGAAAGATAGGTCAGCAGATCACCCTGCTCCAGACTGGCTCGCCACTGTTCGAGCGCGATACGAAATTCGATGCGCAATGCCTCCAGGTCGGAAGGTGTCGACCAGCGCATTTCGCGAACCACAATAATTGGCGTGACTTGTGGCGTCAGTCCGGCGACGAGCAATGCCAACTCCTCGTTCGGCAATGCGAGACAACCATCCGTGTCCAGCGGCGGCCTGTTCGGCGCACTCGCATCCACACCGTGCAGCCAGATACCTGACCCGGTACGTTCGTTGTATCGATCCCAGGCATTCGGGTAGTCAAGCGAAAAAGCCGCAATGCCATACTTCGCCGCGAGCTTGCTGCTATCCAGCTCTTCGGTAATGAAGTAGATACCGAGCGGCGTCTTGCGATCCCATGCACGCCGTTTGCCAACGCCTTTGCGACCAATCGACATGTAACGCCGATCTCTTTCAACGATGCCATTGCGTGTCTGTGCATAGCGCAACAGCGTGGCCGATCCGGTATCCGCGATCAGGATATCCCCGACCGACTCCGGCACCTCAAGCAAATAGGCAGGGAGATACTTTACGGAAGGCTCGGGCACATTTGCAATGCTGTCCTCAGCCTCCGCCGGGGTCGCCAGCAATAACATTGAAATCAGCAGATACACCCGATGATTCATGCCCCGATTCTATCCCGAGCGACCCGCATGAGCCACAGATCAAGTCACAATTTGATGGAATGATCAATGGGGTCGCGCAGGCTCCTAGTATGGCGCAGGTGGTGTCAGGCTTCGGCGTGGCGGGAACCAGAAGGGCTTGTCGACGACCACTGCTTTCGCCATCACACGTGTCCAGTGCATTTCTCGCTGGTAGAAAATTTCGACCCACACGGTGTCGCCTGGCTTGCCGTGCGGCATGCGAACCGTCCCGAGCGCAATGTTCTGTTTGCAAACCGGGGACCAGGCGGCCGACGTAATGAAACCGATCTCCTTCCTGTTACGCTTTTCCTTCGCGTAAATATAAGAATGATGCGCGGGTTTGTTGCCTTCAATGTCCAGTTTGACGAGTCGCCAGGTCGATCCATTGCGCTTTTCTTCCGCCAATGCACGCCGGCCATTGAAGTTGGGTTTTTTGAAATCGACCAGCCAGTCGAGACCGAGCTCAAAGGGCGAACGTGAACGGCCAGTACGCACCGTGGTGTCGGCCGGCAGGAAATCTTCAAACGCAGCCAGGTAACCGGCTTCGATTCGCGCGAGATCCAGTGCGCTTGTTCCGATCGGACGAATGCCGTGCAGCTTGCCCGCGTCAAACAACGCATCCCAGAGAGCTTCTGCCTTTTCAGCGGCGATCCAGACTTCGTAGCCAAGATCGCCGGTATAGCCGGTTCGCGAGACCAGCAGCTCGGCACCCTCGAATTCGAAGTGCATCAAGCCGAATGGCTTCAGGTCGCCAAGGCCCTCAAGGCCCATTCTGGAAAGCACGCTGAATGAGGTGGGCCCCTGCACGGCCAGCGCGGCAATTTCTGCTGTTTCCACAACAATCGATACATCGAAACCGATTGCGGCTGCCGTCAGCCAGGCGAAGTGTCGCTCTTGGGAGCACAAGCGGTACTCGCCTTCACGCAGGTGAAATATCGTGCCATCATCAATCACTTGCCCCTGGTCGTTGCACCAGACTGCATACGCCACGCGCCCCGGTTTGATCTTGCGCATGTCGCGAGTCACCAGGCGATCGAGGTAATCGAGCGCATCAGGACCCGTAATGCGATATTTGGTCATCGGCGTCAGATCAAAGACGCCCGTAGCATTCCTGATCGCAAAATATTCAGTCTCGGCACAATAGAGCGCATCGGCACTCGAGTAGCCCTTCCATTCATGCCACGTATTCAGGGTGTCGAGCTTTTGCAGGCGAGAATAAAACGGCGTGCGAAGCCTGCCTTGCGGTACTTCGGAAATACTCATGCCCGGTTGCCTCCGCTCAAAATGACTCGCGCCGCATTACGGCCGGCGGCACCACTGACGCCGCCACCCGGATGTGTTCCCGCACCGCACAGATACAGGCCGTCGAGTGGCATCTGGTATTGTGCGGCACCCGCCACCGGTCTCACGAAAAGGAATTGATCAAGCGTCAACTCACCGTGATGCCAGTGCCCGCCTGTCATATGAAACTCACGCTCAATGTCAGCGGGTGTCAACAGCTCACTGGCCACAATGCGCTGTTCTATATCCGGTGCATACTGTGAAATCGCCTTGATCGCCGCTTGCTTGAACCGCTCGCGTGCTGCTTCGTTCCAACCGCCCTTGAGGTTGTAAGGGGCATACTGAACGATGGCCGACATGACGTGCTTTCCGCTTGGCGCCAGTGATTCATCGCGAAAACTCGGAAAGGTCAACTCCAATACCGGGGAGGGTGAACTCTCGCCATACTTCGCAGGGTTGAATGCCCGTTCAACATAGTTTTCGTCGGCTGCGATCAAGAGCCGCTCACCAAAATCCTTTCTGGCCAGCCCGTCAATCGTGGGCAGGCCATCGAGAGCGAGATGCAACTTCGCCGCATTGCCGCGCATGCGAATGTTATTTATCCGCTGGATAAATCGTGTTTCAAGGTGACGCGCACCGACGAGCTTCATGATGGTTCGTCTGGGATCTGCGTTCGAGACGATGGTCAGGCTGAAAAATTTCTCGCCGCCTTCGGTCTCCACACCGGTCACCCGACCGTTCTCAACGACGATGCGTTTTACCGGCATGTCAGTACGAATGGTGACCCCCGCCGCCCTCGCCGCCTGCGCGAGTGCGTCGCTAACACTGCCCATGCCTCCGGCCGGGGAAGCAATACGGCCCCGGTTTCCCGCCAGTCGATAGAGATAGGTCATGATCGTATTCGGTGATCGTGGCCCGAGATGCGTACCCAGAACGGCGTCGAGACTGAGGCCGCCTTTCAGAAGCGGGCTATCGAATCGCTCGAAAAGCTCGTCGTAGATATTCATGCCAATCAGACGCAGGAACTCCCGCATCTCAATCTTTCCAAGGCGTCGAACATCGAACCCAAGCCTGGCGAGTGAGAACAGGTCTTTCTTATTGGTCGTACCCAGGCGCGGCGGCGGCTTGTTAAAAGCCGTTCGCAACAGATCTGAGTAGCGAGCCATGCGCTTGTGGAATTCCGCGAACTTTGCAACATCTTTTTGCCGCACGCCGCTCACTTGGTCACCGCAATAACGCACGTGTTGCCCGTCTGCCGATAACACAATTGTCGACATATTGTCGGCAGCCATTTTGAGGTTCAACTTCAGGTCTTTCTGCACATCCGGCTGCAACTGGTACAAGAGATGAGCGGCGGCGGAAACAGAGTAGCCGTCAGCGAAAGGCCGCGTAACAGCCGCGCCACCGACCTGCCTGTTTGCCTCGAGAAGCAACACCCTCTTGCCGGCTTTGCCGAGCAAAGCCGCGCAAACCAGGCCATTATGCCCGGCACCCACAACGATGGCGTCGTAGCGATCAGTCATCGCCGAAATTCTCCGGCACAGTGTTCTTGCGCTTCAGGTCAAAAAGTATTTCGCGTGCTGCGTTGGCTCCCGGTGCCGCCATAACGCCACCGCCAGGGTGTGTGCTCGAACCGCACATATAGAGGCCGGCAACGGGCGAGCGGTATTGCGCGTATCCGGGCACAGGTCGATTGAACATCAACTGATCCATCGTCAATTCACCGTGGAAAATATTGCCCTCAGTGATACCGATTTCATCTTCAATATCCTGCGGCGTACGGATCTCCATGTGCAGAATCAAGCTTTTGAAATCGGGGCTGTATTTGGCGATCTGGTCGATCACCGTCTGGCCAAACGCCTGGCGCTCCGTGTCGGTCCACGCGCGGCCTTCGATCTGCAACGGGCAGTACTGCACAAAACAACTCATCATGTGCTTGCCGGGTGGCGCCATCGTTGGGTCAATTAACGTGGGGATGAGCATGTCAATGTAGGGATCCTTCGACCAGGTGCCATCTTTCCAGTCATCGTATGCACGTTCCATGCGCTCCATCGAGTCAACGAAATGCATATCGCTGTGATAAAGCGAGCTTCCCTTGGGTAGTGCCGGAAATGTAGGCATTCCGTCCAGCGCGATATTCACCTTGCCCGAGGAACCGCGTATTTTGAAATTGCTGACACGCTCATAAAATGCATGTGGTAAATCGCTTTGATCCATGCACTTGAGGAATGTCCGCTTCACATCCATGCCCGAAACGACAACGCGCGCATCGATTTCCTCGCCATTCTCCAACGCGACGCCTTTTACGCGACCGTTCTTTACAACTATTTTTTCCACACCCGAGCCAGCGCGCAACTCGCCACCGTAGGACTGAAAGGCACCTGCTATGGCATTTGCAACCGCGCCCATGCCGCCACGAGCGAATCCCCATGTGCCGACATTGCCGTCAACATCTCCCATGTAGTGGTGCAACAACACGTAGGAGGTGCCCGGCGAGTGGACTCCCAGGGCCGTACCAATAATGCCGCTACCGGAAAGCGAGGTCTTGATGACGTCGCTCTCAAAATACTCATCCAGGTATTCGGCGACGCTCATCGTCCAGAAACGGATGGTCTCGTACATCCGGTCTTCGCCCATCTCCAGAAACTTGCGGCCCAGCAACATCAGCTCCTTCAGATCTCTCATCTTGAACGATGTCGGGTCGGGCGGAGTCTTCAGCAGGAAGTCTCTGACCAGGCGACATTGCCGCATGGTGTCAGCTGAGAACCGTGCATAGGCATCTGCATCATGCTGTGAATGGCGCACCATTTCCCGATATTTGACTTCCGGGTCGTGGTAGCCGCCGTAATAGTCGCCGTTTTCCATGAAAGTGAGCGAACCGCCATAGGGAGTGACTTGCAATCCATGACGATGCAACTCAAGCGAGCGGTAGATCTCCGGCCGCAAGAG
>JADFNG010000096.1 GCA_022563505.1 Pseudomonadota bacterium
CCGTTTCAGACGACGAGCATATCGAGCACCAAATTTGATACACCAAAGTCTGATGGCTTCGTAGCTAACAATGATGCCTCGTTCCGCGAGCAGGTCTTCGATATCACGATTGCTGAGGTTGAATCGATGGTAAAGCCAGACCGCGTAACTGATGATGTCGGGAGGAAATCGGTGACGCTTATAAGTATTCATCGCCAGATTATCGACCAGCGGCAGTTAACTGGAAAAACGGGGTCAAACCGAGTTTTCTAGATCTGGAGAGGCTCCATCAGCCGTTCTCCATCCAGCCAGATTTCACCTTTTCTGTATTCGAGCCTGCCGGAGGCAATGAGTTTGACAGCATGTGGGTAGATCTTGTGCTCGATCTTTAGCACGCGCGCCGCGAGATGCTCAGCGCAGTCCCCCTCCAGGACCGGTACTCGGCCCTGAACGATGCAAGGACCGCCATCGAGTTCCTCGGTCACAAAATGCACGCTGCATCCATGTTGCCGTGCGCCGTCGGCAAGGGCACGCTGATGCGTGTGGAGTCCCGGATACTTCGGCAATAGTGACGGGTGAATATTGATGATACGACCCGCGAAGCGATTGACGAACGAAGACGTCAGTATGCGCATAAAGCCCGCCAGAACGATGATGTCCGGAGCATATTTGTCGATCATCACCGACAGGGCAGCATCGAATTGCTGCCGATCCGGATAATCCACAGGTCGCAATGTGAGTGCGTCGATGCCTGCCTGTCTTGCCCGGGAGAGTCCCCCGGCGTCGGGCTTGTTGCTGATAACGGCGGCAATTTTGAGGTGCAGCGCTGGAGTCTCGGTGGCATCAATGAGGGCCTGCAGATTGCTGCCGTCACCCGAAATCAGGATCACGGCGGAAAAATCGGCGCGCTGATCGATCAAACGTAGGTGACCTCTCCGGCACCCGTGACAATACAGCCGATCTCCCAGGCGGTCTCACCGGCAGCTTGTAACGTATCGATTGCGGTATCGACATCATGTTCGGCAACCACAATCACCATGCCGACGCCGCAATTGAATGTGCGCCGCATTTCCTCCGGCACAATGCGTCCTGTCACGGCGAGCCAGTCAAATACAGGTCCGGGACGCCAGCTGTTGATATCAATCTCGGCATGCAATTCCTGCGGCAATATACGTGGCACATTGTCCGTGATGCCCCCGCCCGTGATGTGCGCAATACCCTTGATCGAGACAGCCGTCATCAGGTGCTGCACCGGTTTTACATAGATCCTGGTGGGTGCCATTAACAACTGTGCGGCGGATTCGCCATCAATATTGGGGTTTTCTGCGATCTCCAGCACCTTCCTGATCAGCGAGTAGCCGTTTGCATGCGGTCCGCTGGATGCGAGACCGATGATACGATCACCGGCAGCGATCGTGCTGCCATCGATTAACGCCTTTCGCTCGACGACGCCGACGCAAAATCCGGCCAGATCGTACTCCCCATCCGCATACATATCCGGCATTTCGGCCGTTTCGCCACCGATCAATGCCGCCCCGGCCTGCTGGCAGCCGTTGGCAATGCCGGCGATCACATCGGTCGCAATATCGACGTCCAGACGACCGCAGGCAAAGTAGTCGAGGAAGAAAAGTGGCTCGGCCCCTTGCACCAGAACGTCGTTTACACACATGGCTACGAGGTCGATACCGATCGTATTGTGCTGATCGAGTTGCTGTGCCAGTTTCAGCTTGGTGCCCACGCCATCGGTTCCCGAGACCAGGACGGGTTCGTCATATTTATCGCCAGATAGCGCAAACAGGCCGCCAAAGCCGCCGAGACCTGACAGCACTTCGCTGCGCATTGTCTTTTGCACCAAGGGCTTGATGCGTTCTACGAGTTCGTTGCCGGCATCGATATCGACGCCGGCATCGCGGTAGGTGAGTGTCTTGCCTGGCATATCAGTGGCGCTTGAGTGAAAAGATGGTCGGGCCTGAAAAGTTCGGCATTTGCGTAATCAATAGCGAGTCTTTCAAAGAGGACGATATAATAGTGACTATTCCATTAAACCACCATCAGCAAAACAGGCAGATCGGACGACACGTATGTTGAGAGAACGAATCCAGCTTCGAGCGATAGCTGCGAGTCTTGCGCTTGCGCTCACCGCAGGCGCTATTTACGCACCGCCGTTGGCGTGGGGCGTCGAAATGGAATCCTTGTACACCGTTGAAGTGCCGTTTGACCGGCAGGCCCCGGACGCGCGCAGCGATGCTTATGCACGCGCGGTTGGTGAGGTCCTGGTGCGCGTGACGGGACTGGAAAACGCGGCCAGTTCGGAAGATATCCTGTCGCTGTTTCCGAATCCGGCACGCTACGTGTTGCAGTTTCGGCCCGGTGAAAATGAGAGTCTCGTCGTGTCGCTGGATGGTCCCGCCATGGAACGTGTCCTGCGGCAGGCAGGTGAACCGGTCTGGGGCAGTGACCGCCCGCTGATCCTGGTCTGGTTAGCGGTGGACTGGGGCGGCGGCGAGCGTGAAATCGTCGCAGCGGATGCGCCCGAGCCAGCGTTTGGCGCGAGCCGATCGATCGATAGAAACCGCCTGTTGCGCGAGCGCGTTCAAGCAGTGGCAAAACGTCGCGGCATCCCGGTCGTTTTTCCACTGGTCGATACTGAGGATCTGGAGTCCCTCCGTTTTAGCGATATCTGGGGTGGATTTGATGATGCAGTGATTGCGGCCTCGCGCCGATACGGAACGACGTCGGTGCTGGTCGGTCGCATTCGTGCTGAGGAATGGCTCAGGGATCGGTGGACGTTTTACTTCGGAGACCAGGAGAGACAATGGACCGGCACGCCGGAAATGGCGGTCAACGAACTGGCGAATGTCATTGCAGCGCAGTTCGCGTATCGGGGCGATGCGCCGGTCGAGACCGTCGCCCTGTCTATTTCCGGTATTGGCTCCATATATGCCTATGGCGCGGTGCAGCAGTTTTTGCAGGATCTGAGTGTCATAGACAGCTACCGCCTGGACATCGCCAGCGGCAACGAGATTCTGTTTCAGGTCCAGATACAGGGCGGCCGCGACCGCCTCGCGGCGGCGCTCGAATTCAGTGGCATCCTGGAACGCAACAACTGGCTCGATGCGGGCAGCTTTTACGATACCTCCTCGACCCCGCGGTCGCTTGAATTCGTATACCGGCCGTACGTCCCGGATGTCTCCCGGGAATCGTACGATGCCGCGGATGTCGAGGGTGGTGCGCGTTGAGAATGTCGTTGCGCTGGCTGCCCAACGCGATCTCGCTGTTTCGCATTGCGCTCATTGCGCCGGTTCTGGTGCTGATACTGGAAGCTCGCTTCGACATCGCATTAGCGCTGTTTTTTATTGCAGGTTTTTCCGACAGCGTGGATGGATATCTGGCCAAGCGATTCGGCTGGCATTCCCGCATCGGTGCACTGCTGGACCCTGTCGCCGACAAGTTGCTGATGGCGGGTACGTACATTACGCTGGCCTGGATCGCGCATATTCCATTGTGGATGGCCGGGATCGTTGTATTTCGGGATGTTGTGATCATTGGTGGAGCAACCGCTTATAATTTTCTGATCAGGCCGGTTGAGGGGGAGCCCACAAGGATCAGCAAGCTCAACACCGGCCTGGAACTGTTATTCATCGTCTTCGTCCTGAGTCAGGCGGCTTTCAACTGGCCCGACCCCATCAGTGTCACGGTCATTGGCGCGGCGGTTCTGGTGACGGTTTTCATCAGCGGCATTGATTACGTCGTGTCCTGGAGTCGACGTGCCGGCGCAAGACAAGCCATGGATCAAGCATGAATTCGGACATTCGTACCAACTGGCTGATTGCCATCGCGCTAACAGGATGGCTCTTTTATTTGCTTGCGCCCATCCTGACGCCCTTCATCGCGGCCGCATTGCTCGCCTATATCGGCGATCCACTGGCCGATCGTCTGCAGAAAATAAAGCTGCCGCGCACGCTTGCTGTCGCCGTCGTCTTTATCCTGACATTCCTCGCCATTGGCTTGCTGGTGCTGCTGGTTGTGCCGTTGGTCAAAATGCAGGTCTCTGCTCTGATGGACGCCTTGCCGGGCATCATCGTGGAGGTTGAACAAGTATGGTTGCCGCGCGTATCCGAATGGCTCGGCGTCCCGGCGGGTGAAGATGTCGGTTTCGCCGCATTCATTGCACGCTACAGTGATATGGCGGGTAGTTGGGGCAGCAGTCTTTTTCTCTCGTTGACGCGCTCGGGTGGCGCGTTGGCCGCCGCCGTCATCAGCCTGTTTCTCATACCCATCCTGACGTTCTATATGCTGCGCGACTGGGATTCAATCCTGGGTTATCTCGGTGCGCTCGTACCCTCCGCGCAACGGGAAACCATCTTCAGACTGGCTCGGGAGACGGACGACATCCTCGGCGCATTTCTGCGCGGACAGGTCCTCGTCATGCTCGCTCTTGGCATTATCTACTCCATGGGTCTCGCACTCGTCGGGCTCAAGTTCGCGCTCGCCATCGGTGTGGTCGCCGGCCTCGTCAGTTTCGTGCCGTATCTTGGGTTTGTCATCGGCATCGGCCTCGCCAGCCTTACCGTTGCAACGGAACCAGAGCCCCTGTGGATGCTCGTCGGCGTTGTTGCTACATTTTCCATCGGGCAATTGATTGAAGGATCCCTGCTAACGCCCAGACTGGTTGGTGATCGTATCGGCCTGCACCCGGTCATCGTCATTTTCGCCGTCGTCGCCGGCGGTCAGCTGTTCGGTTTTTTCGGCATTCTGCTCGCATTACCCGCCGCCGCCGTACTCTCGGTCCTCGTCCGTTTCGCCTACAACCGGTACCTGGCGGACCACCCGGTGACTGACGGCGCTGCATCCTCAGGAGATTCTTCAACTTGAGTCAACTGGCACTGCCATTGCGGCTCGAGGATCACGCGGTTTTTGCAAGCTTCTGGCCCGCCGGCAATGAATCCCTGGTCGCTTTCCTGATTGATCTGGCAGCCACCGGTCGTGGTCCCGGATGCTGGCTCTGGGGCCGCGCCGCTACCGGCAAAAGCCACCTGCTACAGGCCCTCTGCGAACGTCTCGGTGATCAGTCAATTTACCTGCCGATGCAGGATCTGCAAGCCACCAGTCCGGAAATTCTTGATGGCCTCGCCAGCCGTGAATTTATTTGCCTCGATGATATTCATGCCGTGGCAAAACAGCCTCAATGGGAGGCCGCTCTTTTTCATCTTTATAACAGTGTCAGCGATGCCAAATCCGTGCTCATCGTGTCGGCCGATTCGGCTCCCCGGGACAGCGGTTTCGAATTACCCGACCTGAAGAGTCGCCTGTCGTTGTTGCCGGCATTTCACTTGCGCACGATGTCGGAAGCAGATCGCCAGAAAGCCCTGCAATTGCGTGCCAGTCACCGCGGTCTTGAGTTGCCGAATGAGACTGCGCGCTATCTGATTACGCGCAGCAAGCGGGATATGGCCAGTCTTTATGCATTGCTCGATAAACTGGATGCGGAGGCGTTGGTGGCCAAGAGGAGGCTTACGGTGCCGTTTGTTAAGGGCGTGATTGGGGCTTGAGATTTGTGGGCGGGAGTGTGCACAGCGCTGCGCACACTCCGGACTCATTCCTGGTGCGGCGCTGGGCTCTAAAGAGACGCCACCACAAGTGCCCGTTCGGGCCGGGAAGTTTGTCAGCTGAGTTTCAGGGCGATCGCCGCAATTCTTGCGCCGAGTGCCCGGGCGATGACTTTTTCTTCTTCTGTGAGGTTTGTGGGGCGTTGGTTCCAGGTGACGTGGCTGGCCCCGTAGGGGGTGCCGCCGGAGCGGGTCGATGACAGTTCTGCTACGGTGTAGGGGACGCCTGCGATCAGCATGCCGTGGTGCAGTAACGGCATTGCCATGGTGAGCAGGGTTGTTTCCTGGCCGCCATGCAGGGATGACGTGGAGGTGAAGACGCCTGCCGGTTTTCCGCTCAGGGCGCCGCTCAGCCAGTCGCTGCCCGTGCTGTCGAGGAAATATTTAAGTGGGGCTGCCATATTGCCGAAGCGTGCCGGGCTGCCCATAATCAGTCCCGCGCACTCGCGTAAATCGTCGTTATTGGCGTAGGGCGGACCGTCGGCCGGTATGGTATCTGCAGTAGCCTCGCAGACTGTTGACACCGGTGGCACCGTGCGCAGGCGCGAGCTCGCGCCCTTGACCGCATCCACGCCACGGCAGACTTCACGGGCCAGTGCTTCTGTTGCACCGTGACGCGAGTAATAGAGGATCAGGATTTCGTTCATTGCTGCAGCAATTCAAGGACATTTTCGGGCGGGCGGCCGATGACCGCTCTGTCGCCATCCTCATCGACGGCGATGGGTCGTTGCAGGGCTATGGGGTGTTTCTGAATCCAGCCAGCCAGCGCTGCATCGTCATCCAGGGATGGCAGGTCAGCGGCGTTGCTGACCTCTGCTTCGCCCTTTCTCAACAGCTCCGCGACCGTGAGACTCAATAGATTGGCCAGGCGCAGGATGGTTGCCGCTGCCGGCGGCTCGGTCAGGTAGGTCACGATGCTGGGTTCAATGCCATTTTCTTCCAATAACTCCAGTGTTTTCCGTGATTTGGAACAATTTGGGTTGTGATAGAGGGTTATTTTCATGGTGGCTGACGTGCGCTGCTGCGAATTGTCCGAGCTGCGACTTTATCAGGCCAGCACGCGTACGTCAGGGCAGGCCTGCATCAGAATCGGCGCGCCTGGAACTTGCTCGCTCTGCTTGACTAGATGCCTTGCCCCTTGCTAGCTTTCAGTTGTGCGATTCAATTCATCCCCATCCGTCAGAACCATATTGGCCGGCGCCGTTGTAGCGCTGCTGCTGTTGATTGCGGCTTGTCAGGCCGCTCCACCCGTGCAGGAAATGAGTGATGCCCGGCAGGCGATCACCGTCGCCCGGGAAGCGGGCGCCGTAAAATTTGCAGGCGCGGAATTGAAGGACGCTGAAGTATCGCTTGAAAGTGCGCAGCGCAAGCTGGCGGAGGGCGCCTATGCGCAGGCCCGCCGTGATGCGTTACAGGCGCGCAACAAGGCGCTCGCCGCCTTGTCCATCGCGGAGAATGCGGCGGCCCAGCAGCCGAAATAGTGGCCTGGTAGTCCATCAAACCTAGCTTGTTGGACGACAGGCTCCTAGATTCGGAACCACTTCAGCCTGAGTTTGTCGAGGACCTTGTTCGGGTAGCGGCGTTTGCCAAGACTGCCGTTATAACGTCCCAGTGCACGCGTCAGATTGCCGTTCTCACGCTCGATGTAATGCTTGAGAATGGTGCAGCCGAATCGAAGGTTGGTGTTGATGTGCCACAGGTTGTCGTCGGGCCGGCCGATTTCGTCCAGCCAGAATGGCATTATTTGCATCAGCCCGCGCGCGCCGGCCACCGAAATGGCGTAGCGATCGAAATTACTTTCGACCTCGATGACCGCCAGCACCAGTTCCGGCGGGATTTCCGCGCGGGTTGCCTCATAATGCACGTTGCGAAGAATATCGAGTCTCTCGCGCGGGTCCTGCACCGTTTTTTCCAGCCGTCCTGACATGTCGGTCAGCCAGACCTGGGCGTCAAACCTGTCGCCGAAACTATCGGCTTCGCTGGCGGCCGCGCGCAGAAGTTCGCGCAATACCAGATCCGGGCCATCCGCTGCCGTTGCGGCAGTGGCTAAAAGGGACAACAGGCACAACAGGGTGGTCCGCAATAGAGTCATGTTCAGGATTCGGTGGTTAGTACGCCGAGAATAATCAGGACGGGCGCAATAAGTCGAGAGCGGCATCACGTTTCAGCATTCGCGCTTCACTGTCACGACGATGGCGATATTCGAGTTCACCGGCCTGCAGACCTTTCTCACTGATGACCAGTCGATGCGGAATGCCAATGAGCTCTGCATCCGCAAATTTTACTCCCGGTCGCGCATCACGATCATCGAACAGCACATCGATGCCGGCGTCCATGAGGTCTGCATAGAGGGTCTCAGCCGCCGCCCGTAATTCATCCGATCGCTGCATGTTAATAGGGATCAATATGACGTCGAAGGGTGTCAGCGGCTCAGGCCAGATGATGCCTTTGTCGTCGTTGTTTTGTTCGATTGCTGCAGCGACTATTCGAGTGACGCCAATGCCATAGCAACCCATCTGCATTACGACATCATTGCCTTCCTGATCCTGCACCGTTGCACCCATGGAAGCGGAATATTTATCGCCCAGCTGGAAGATGTGACCGACTTCGATACCTCTTGCAATCGACAGCGTGCCCTTGCCGCCGGGAGTTGGGTCGCCCTCAATGACGTTGCGCAGGTCAACGGTTTCCGGTGCATCCAGATCGCGCCCGAAATTCGCACCGGTCAGATGTGTATCGACGTCGTTGGCGCCGCAGACGAAGTCATGCATCAAGTGCGTTGCGTGGTCAAAGTAGGTCGGAATGCCGATGCCGATTGGACCGGCAAAGCCGGTGACGGAGCCGGTTGCTTCCTCGATCGTTTTCGCATCTGACATTTGCAGGGGCGAACTGACGCCCGGTATTTTTGCGGCCTTAATCGCGTTGAGTTCGTGGTCGCCACGCAGAACAAGGGCGACAGGGCCGTCATCACCATCGACGATCAGGGTCTTGAGCGTTTGCTCCGGGCGGATGTTCAGCAGCTCACACAGTGCAGCAATCGACTTCGTGCCAGGTGTGTTTGTGCGCTGTAATTCTTCGCCCGGCTTGGCCCGGGTGCCCTCCGGTCGCGTGGTCGCCGCCGTTTCAACATTCGAGGCGTAGTTATCGTCATCACAGTAGGCGATGGCATCTTCACCCGATTCTGCGAGTACGTGGAATTCCTGTGAGCGGCTGCCGCCAATTTCGCCAGCGTCTGCATCGACAATGCGAAAGGTCAGGCCGAGGCGCTCAAAAATCGCCGTATAGGCAGTGTGCATGCGCATGTAGCCCTCGTCCAGGGACGCCCGGTCGAGGTGAAATGAGTAGGCATCTTTCATGATGAACTCGCGGGCACGCATGACGCCGAAGCGCGGTCGAATTTCGTCGCGGAATTTCGTCTGGATCTGATAGTAATTGATGGGCAGTTGTTTGTAGCTGCGCAGTTCCCGCCGCGCGATATCCGTAATGACCTCTTCGTGGGTCGGCCCGAAACAGAAATCCCGGTTATGTCGATCGCGCATGCGCAGCAACAGTGAGCCGTAAAAGTCCCAGCGCCCTGATTCCTTCCACAATTCAGCCGGTTGAACCGCAGGCATGAGCAGTTCCAGGGCACCCGCCCGGTTCATTTCCTCGCGGATTATTTTTTCGACCTTGCGCAGTACACGCAGTCCCATCGGCATCCACGTAAACAGCCCGGAAGCGAGACGGCGAATCAGGCCTGCACGCAACATCAGCTGATGGCTGATGATCTCGGCTTCGGCAGGAATTTCCTTGAGCGTGGTGAGCCCAAAATCTGTAAATCGCATGTGTGGTGACCGTTTTGATTAAGCGGGCGTATTCTACACAAATGACCGGCAAATATTGCCACCGTGCATATTGCCCGGTTGTTGGCTCAGACCGGCAATTCATGCTTGTTTGCGGACCGATCTTCTTGCAGAATTCCGCCTCGGTGGCACGGGGCGTCAGGAAACAGCGCAATCCAGCCTGGTAATGAAGAACATCAAGGAACAGGTAGAGCGTGAAAGGTCGTCGTAACCCATTTGTTGCCAGTGAAGGTATCCCCTACATGCTGGCCAGCTTCGTGGCGATTATCGGCTGCGCTCATTTTTTCGGCATCCTCTACGCGATTTTGCCGTTGCTGGTTTTTGGCTACTTGTTTCTTATTTTTCGCGATCCGATCAGAGCGGTTCCTGCGGTACCGCTGGGCGTGGTCAGCCCGGTCGACGGCTATGTGGTTGCCATCGGCCGTACCAGCAATGGCACGCAGGCCGGTGATGCACACCGGATTATCTTGCGTATCAGCAGTCTGGGTACCTATACCGCTCGTTGCCCGGTGGAAGGCAAGATCATGGACCTGAGCAGCGCTGCAGCCGAAGGCCGACCTCTGCTGGATGCCAATGGCCTGTGGGTTCGTACCGATGAGGGTGATGATGTTGTGCTGCAATTCAGCGGTCATCGTTTCGTCCAAACGTAGGCTTCAAGCGATCTTAGACGGAAACCGAGAATGAAGCGAGACGACCGGCGACACCGCGACCGCGTTGCCGCGAGGTACGACCGGGACTCTCCCGGTGGACGGGAGTCTTGTGTGGTGCCGGCATCGAGTCCGAAGGTCGCAGGAGGG
>JADFNG010000097.1 GCA_022563505.1 Pseudomonadota bacterium
AGGCAAAGAAGCCGGTGAAGACGATGGGCATGACCTGCATGACTTTTGCCTGCACCGGATCGGCCGGTGCGGGATTGAGGCGCTGCTGAAAGAGCATTGCGCCACCCATGATGATCGGCAAAATGAAGTACGGATCGCGGGTAGACAGGTCGGTGATCCAGAGCATGAACGGCGCCTGGCGCATCTCCACGCTTTCCAGAAGCACCCAGTAAAAAGCAAGAAAGAAGGGCATCTGCACTAGCACGGGGAGACAGCCGGCGGCTGGATTCACTTTTTCTCGTTTATAAAGATCCATCATCGCCTGGCTAAGGGCGGGCCGATCGTCTTTGTAGCGATCCTGGAGCGCTTTCATGCGCGGCTGGATCTCGCGCATTTTAGCCATGGATCGGCCGCTTGCCTGCGTCAATTTATAGAACGCCGCCTTGATCATTGCGGTGACGAGGATAATGGCGAGACCCCAGTTGCTGACCAGCGAGAACACTTTGCTTAGCAACCAGAACAGCGGTTGGGAAATAATGGTCAACCAACCATAGTCAACCGTCAGCTTAAGGGTTGGGTCGACCTGTTCAAGTTGCGCTTGCAACTTGGGGCCCACAAACACCCTGGTCTGGAAGACAGCGTCGGCGCCAGGCGCGACAATTTGCGTTGGCCCGATGGTACTGGCCAGTGAAACGTCGCCGCGCACCGAAACGCTGAAGCGTTGCTGCGTGCCGGCGGGCGGGACCACGGCAGTAAGGAAGTGATGCTGTATCGCAGCAAGCCAGCCCGCCTGGGAGGTGAAGCTAAAGGGGCCGTCTTCCATGAGATCGTCACGCTTCAGCTTCGACGATTTTTCGCCATCATAAATAACCGGGCCGTCGTAGGAGTAGGTATCAACATCAAACATTGATCGATCGACCTCTTTTGAGCGCCGCAGAAGTTGTGCGTAGGCGGCGCCCTGCCATTCGGTTGCCGAGCCATTAATAAATCTCTGCTCGATATCGATGATGTAGCTGCCACGTCTCAGGCGAATTGTTTTTTCGACACGGTGGCCTTGATCATTGGTCCACGTGAACGGCACGGTAATTTCATCTCTGCCATTTAGCTCATAGCGGCGGGCGACAGCAGTAAACAATGCTTGGTGACTGGGCTTGTCACCCTCGCCCCTTGCGTTCAGCCCGGTCTGAACGAGACCGATATCGGGGCCCGCCGGGGTCAACAGTTCGACCAGCGTATCGGGTTGATCTTTTGCCACCGGGTATCTCAGCAGCGTCGCTCGCTGCAGCGTTGCACCGCGCGTGTTTATTTCCAGCTCGAGGACGTCGGTGCGGACGATAATAATTTCATCGGCCGTTGTGAACCCTTCTTGCGGGGCAGATTCGAGCGCCGGGGTGATGGAGGGTGCGTCCAGCGCGGGCGCAGTGGCGGGCGCGATTTCGTCAAGGCCAGGGAGCGTCGGCAGAACCCTCTCGGTAGCGGGGGCCACTGCCTGTTGCTCCAGCGCAGAATTCATAGCGGGTGTATCTACAGGCGGGTAGTCGCGCACCCAGGCCTGATAGGTAAACCACACCATCAAGCCGAAGAAGCCCCAAATCATCAGTCGTTGATTGTCCATCTGGTTTTTATCCCGCTCGGTCTTGTGTGTCTGCCTGACATCGTTGCCAGTGGTTTTCGAGGCTCTCAAACAGGGCCTTATTGGTCGCTTCGTGCGTTTTCGGTTTATTCAAGACAACCACATCAAGATTCCTCAGGGCGTGTTGATGCTGGCGAAATGATTCGCGCACGATGCGTTTAATTCGGTTCCTTCCAACCGCCAAACGGCAGTTCTTTTTTGAGACCGCTAATCCCAGTCGTGCGCCGCCCTGCTCGCTGCTGCGGTACAAAACCGTGAACAGGGTATCGCGACTGCGCCGGGCTTTGCTAAAGACGCGGCTATACGATTTTTCATCGAGCAGTCGCGTCTCTCTGGGAAAGCGGTACCTTCGAGATTTGTCGGGGGTCCGCTCTCTTTCACCGGTAATCGTAGCCGCTGTCCGTTTAATTACGGCGTGAGCTGCGCTCGGCCCTTGGCTCGGCGCCGCTTCAGGACCAGGCGGCCGGCTTTTGTTGCCATGCGCGCGCGGAAACCGTGGGTGCGTGCCCGCTTGATTCTGCTGGGCTGGAAGGTGCGTTTCATTTGCCTTATACCTGCTTGTTTGCTTTGGGCTTTATGCCGCGGCGAAAAGTGAGCCGGGAAGGGTACGCGCGGCGTTAATTTGTGTCAATAGTTGGCTATCGAGAGTTGCCTGGCGAGAGTCGGTATGTTCCTGTATGGCGAAGGCTGCGGAGACGTTATAGACTTCGCGGTCTTGTTTCTCTCGCCACTTTGCGCACACCTATCGTCGGGGACCCCGTTGCAGGCTGAATCGACCCTCTGGACTCATTGTATTCGCGAATTGAAGGCGGAAATGCCGGAACAGCAATTCAATACCTGGATTCGGCCGCTGCAATCCATCCACGAAGCCGGCACGCTGAAGCTGCTGGCGCCCAACCGTTTTGTTGTTGATTGGCTTAACGAACATCATGCCGAGCGGATTTTGCAGCTGGTTCACAATATCGACAAGGCGGTCAACGTCGTTATTGAAGTTGGCTCGCGGCGCCGAGAGACCGTTATTGAAACGCCCCGCCGACCGCCACCGCCGAGTATAGGAATAAGCCAGGCGCCAGCGCCGCCTATTGCGAGTCGCCTGGGTGCAGCGTTCACTTTCGAGAATTTTATCGAAGGAAAAAGTAATCAGCTGGCCAAGGCCGCGGCTGTACAAGTGAGCCAGAACCCCGGCGAGGCTTATAATCCGCTGTTCATTTACGGCGGTGTCGGGCTTGGCAAGACGCACCTGATGCAGGCTATCGGTAATGCGATGCTGGCCCGCGATCCGGGCGCCCGGGTAAGTTATGTGCGTTCGGAGCGCTTCGTTGGGGATATGGTAAAGGGCCTGCAGCACAACACAATCTCGGAGTTCAAACGGTCCTACCGGTCGCTGGATGCTTTGCTTATTGACGACATTCAGTTTTTCGCCGGCAAAGAGCGTTCACAGGAAGAATTTTTCCATACATTCAACGCTTTGCTGGAGGGGCAGCGGCAGATTGTGTTGACCTGCGATCGATATCCAAAAGAGGTTGTCGGCCTGGAAGAACGCCTTAAGTCACGTTTTGGCTGGGGCCTGACGGTCGCGATTGAGCCGCCGGAGCTTGAAACGTCAGTGGCTATTTTGAAGAGTAAGGCCGCTTTACAGGGCGTCGATCTGGCGGATGAGGTGGCTTTTTTCATCGCCAAGCGCATTCGTTCAAACGTTCGGGAATTGGAAGGGGCTCTGCGGCGAGTCATTGCGAATGCAGAGTTTACCGGTCAGGCTATCAGTGTAGATTTTGCGAAAATGGCCTTGCGCGACTTACTCGCTGTGCAGGATCGCTTGGTATCAATCGACAATATTCAGAAAACCGTGGCTGAATACTTCAAGTTGCGGGTCTCGGATCTGCTCTCAAAAAGACGCAGTCGTTCAATTGCCCGACCACGACAGTTGGCAATGGCGTTGGCCAAGGAACTCACCAGTCACAGCCTGCCGGAAATAGGCGATGCTTTTGGCGGGCGCGATCACACGACGGTGTTGCATGGTTGTCGGCGTATCGCCACCTTGCGAGAGACAGAAAGCCGTGTTGAAGAAGATTATGTCAATTTGTTGCGAACCCTGACAGGATGATGTGGATAAGCTGTGGATGAAAAGTGCAGTGTGCATCCAGCACAGCTTATACACAGGATGTTTACCGGAAACACGCAGGGTTTGGAAAGTTTTTATGTGTGCTAAGTAATTGATAATAATGTAAAAATTAGAGTTATACACAAGGCTTGAGGGCCTTAATAATAATAATAATCTTTATATATCCACTTTTTTATTAACAGGTGATGTTCATGAAGTTAAGCGCCGGGCGTGAAGCGTTGTTGAAGCCGCTGCAAATAGTTATTGGGGTTGTCGAGCGGCGACAAACGATGCCGATTCTCGCAAATGTTTTGCTGGTTGCACACGACGGTCGTTTATCCATAACGGCGACGGATCTTGAGGTGGAACTTGTCGCCAGTGTCGAGGTGGAGGTGGAGACAGCCGGGGAAGTGACGGTACCAGGGCGGAAACTCCTGGATATTTGCCGCGCGCTGCCGGAAAACGCGCCGCTGTCGATAAGCCAAAGTGGCGAGAAGGTAGTGCTTCGGTCGGGGCGCAGTAAATTTACGTTGACGACTCTGCCGGCGGCGGAGTTTCCTACGGTGGAAGACATTAACGCGGAAGAAGCGCTTGAGTTGCCACAAAAGGCGGTACAGCGGTTGTTGGAGAAAACGCATTTTTCGATGGCGCAACAGGATGTCCGCTATTACCTGAATGGCTTGTTACTCGAGACCAGCAGTAAATATCTGCGTGCGGTGGCGACCGACGGGCATCGTCTGGCCCTGTGCCAGGTAGCGTTGGAAGAAGGTAAGTCGTTGCCGGAAAAACAGGTGATTATGCCAAGGAAAGGGGTCTTGGAATTGCAGCGGTTGCTGACTGGGGAGGGGGTTTTAACGATGGAGCTGGGAACGAATCATATTCGTATTCAGTTGGACGGGGTTCGGTTTACGTCGAAGTTGATTGACGGCCGCTTCCCGGAATACGATCGGGTGATTCCGAAAGACACGAGCAACGAGCTGCTTGCTGACCGGGCATCACTAAAAGGGGCGTTGCTGAGGACATCGATCCTATCGAACGAAAAATATCGGGGCATTCGGTTGTTAATCCGGGAAGGCACGATGTTGTTGCAGGCACACAATCCGGAGCAGGAAGAAGCTGAGGATGAACTCGAAATCGAGTACAGCGGCGAGGATATCGAAATTGGTTTCAACGTCACCTATTTACTCGATGCACTAGGCGCAATTGAGTCGGAGCAGGTGACGCTATCGGTTTTGGACGGCAACTCAAGTTGTCTGTTGAGAGAGCCCGGCAATGATGATTGCAAATACGTTGTCATGCCGATGCGCCTTTGATGTGATGCGGTTTGGCGCTGCAAACGTTTAAAGCGAGGGATTTTCGGTGTCTGGCGGAAGCGGAACTAGAGCCGGATTCGCGCTTTAATCTGGTTTATGGCGATAACGCGTCGGGCAAGACCAGCTTGCTCGAAGCCATTGCGTATCTGGGCCGGGGGCGGTCGTTTCGCGGCGCGAGCACGCAGAATCTTATTCGACACAGCGCCCGGGAATTCGTGCTTTTCGGCAAAATCCTTAGGCAGGACCGCGTGTTCAGTCTCGGCGCCAGAAACGGCCCGGGTGGCCTGGAGGTCAGCATTGACGGGGAACGCGGTGGCGGCGCGGCGGCGCTGGCCAGAAGACTGCCGTTGCAGGTTATTGACCCGGAGATTCACAATCTTGTGAGCGGCGGGCCGGAAGAGCGGCGCCGCTATCTGGACTGGATCGTGTTCCACGTGGAACCGAATTACCTGGACGATTGGCGGCGCTTCCGCAGAGTGCTCAAGCAGCGTAATGCGGCGCTGAAGGCGGCAGCGACAACGGCTGAGCTCGAAAGCTGGGATCATGAATTCGTGGTGCTGGGAAATCGCGTGCAAGAGGCCAGGGCGCGGGTTTTCGAGGTCGCGGTGCCGCGGTTGGTGGCTGCGGCGGAGAGCTTGTTGCAGCGAGACATAGGTTTTGAGTACCGCCGCGGCTGGTCGGAGGAGCTGTCGCTTGCGGAAGCTTTAATTGCCGGTCGGTGGCGCGACCAGCAATTGGGAAGTACCCAGGCAGGGCCGCAACGCGCGGATATCCGTTTGATATACGACCATCGGCAGGCACGAAGACTTGTTTCTCGCGGGCAGCAAAAGCTCTTGTCGTGCGCGATGGTTCTGGCGGCAACCGAGATTGCGCAGGAGGAGCTGAAACGACCCCTGCTGTTGTTGCTCGACGATCCAGCGGCGGAACTCGATTCGGCATCGCTTGGGCGGCTGATGGATCGAGTGGTCGCGTTGGGTTGCCAGGTGATCGCGACAGCGCTGGAGCCGCAGGCTGATCTGTTTCCCCAGCCGCCCGCGATGTTCCACGTGGAACAGGGCGTGTTGAGGGGGGTTGGCTAAGCGGCCTTCTCTTTGGGCCCTGAGCCGGGCAAGAAAAGCCCAGCAGACGGTGCTTTCAGGACCCTTTATTTGTCGCTGCGTGGTACAATTCGTCGGTTGACTTCCGAGGACCCTGAATGACCGATAATATCGAATATACTTCCAGCAATATCAAGGTGTTAAAAGGCCTTGACGCGGTTCGAAAAAGACCCGGAATGTACATCGGCGATACTGACGACGGCACTGGTTTACACCACCTTGTTTTTGAAGTTGTCGACAATTCCATCGATGAGGCGCTCGCGGGATATTGCGATGTTGTGACAGTGACCATTCACGCGGATGAGTCCGTGACCGTGACAGACGATGGCCGCGGTATTCCGGTGGATATTCATCCGGAGGAGGGCCGTTCCGCCGCAGAGGTCATCATGACCGTTCTGCACGCGGGCGGAAAGTTCGATGACCAGGCTTACAAAGTATCCGGCGGACTTCACGGGGTGGGGGTGTCGGTTGTTAATGCGCTTTCCGAGCTGCTTATCCTGACCATCCAACGTGATGGCAAGATCTACCAGCAAGAGTATCGTCACGGCGAGCCGGTAGCCCCGCTGGCGAGCGTGGGTGATAGCGATAAAACAGGAACAACGCTGCGCTTTAAGCCGAGCCCGAAAACGTTTACAAATATCGAGTTTCACTACGATATTCTTGCGCGCCGGCTCAGAGAGCTGTCATTCCTGAACTCCGGGGTTCGCATAGAGCTCCATGACGAGCGTGATGACAAGCATGATGTGTTCGAATACGACGGCGGCATTAAGGCATTCGTCAAGCACCTCAACCGAAACAAAACGCCGATACACGATAGCGTCTTTTATTTCATGACAGAAAAAGAAGGCGTCGTCGTGGAAGCTGCGGTGCAGTGGAACGATGGCTACCAGGAAAACATGTTCTGTTACACCAACAATATTCCGCAGCGAGACGGTGGCTCCCATCTGGCGGGGTTCCGCAGCGCGCTGACCCGAACGCTCAACAATTACATTGAGAAGCAGTTGACGGGGCGAAAAGACGGTTTCACGCCGAGCGGCGATGATGCGCGGGAAGGGATGACGGCGGTGTTATCGATTAAATTACCGGACCCGAAGTTCTCGTCCCAGACCAAGGACAAATTAGTTTCATCTGAAATTAAAGGCATTGTCGAGTCAGCGGTGGGTGAACGCCTCGAAGACTTTTTGCAGGAGCAACCGCAAGAAGCAAAAAGCATAGTGGGCAAAATTGTTGACGCAGCCCGCGCCCGGGAAGCCGCGCGTAAAGCCCGCGAAATGACCCGCCGCAAAGGGGCGCTGGATATCGCCGGCCTGCCCGGAAAGCTTGCCGATTGCCAGGAAAAAGACCCGGCCCTCTCGGAAATATTCCTCGTCGAGGGTGATTCCGCTGGCGGATCCGCCAAACAAGGCAGAGACCGACGCACCCAGGCGATCCTGCCGCTGAAAGGCAAGATTCTCAATGTCGAAAAAGCGCGCTTCGACAAGATGCTTGCTTCAGCGGAGGTGGGCACGTTAATCACGGCGCTCGGCTGTGGCATAGGACGTGCCGATTTCGATGCGGACAAGCTTCGCTATCACCGCATCATCATCATGACCGATGCTGATGTCGACGGGTCACACATTCGCACACTTCTGCTGACTTTTTTCTATCGACAAATGCCGGAGCTCATTGAGCGCGGCCATATCTATATTGCCCAACCGCCGCTGTATAAAATCAAAAAAGGCAAACACGAAATTTACGTCAAGGACGATGCGGAACTGAATGCGCACCTGCTGAACATGGCGCTTGATGGCGCGCGATTGTATGTGAACGCAGAGGTACCCCCCATTTCAGGCGCGGCACTGGAGGCGTTGGCAAACGAGCACATGGCGGTCGAAGCGATGCTGGCGCGCCTGTCAGGTCGTTACGATGAAACCGTCTTGCGAATCCTGAGCGAACTGCCCGAGGTGGATGAAGCGATGTGCAAAGACCTCGACGCATTACAGACGTGGACCGAGGCCCTGTCGGCTGCACTGCCGAAGGCCAGCGGCGACCGAGCCAGCAACAACCAGGCCGGCAATTACACCGCAAAACTTGACCGCGGTAATGCAGACGGCGAGGGGGTGCGCATCGCCATTCACAAGACGCAACACGGCATTGGCGCCACACGCTATCTGCCGCGGGAATTTTTCGCCACCAATGAATATCGCCACATCATGTCGCTGGCCAGCAAGACGTCGGACCTGCTTGGCGCCGCAGCGTTTGTTGAACGCGGTGACAAGCGGATCGACGTCGGCAGTTTCGCGGCAGCAATAGAATGGTTAATGACCGAAGCCCGCAAGGGACAGTCAATCCAGCGCTACAAAGGCCTCGGCGAAATGAACCCCGAACAACTTTGGGACACCACCGTCAACCCGGAAACACGCCGCCTCTTGCAGGTAAAAATAGAAGACGCCGTCAAAACAGACGAGATATTCACGACCCTGATGGGCGACCAAGTGGAACCGCGCCGGGAATTTATTGAAAAGCATGCCCTGAGCGTCGAAAACCTGGATATCTGACGGACACCAGCAACCGGGCGCAGCACCAGGGCGCTTTACATGCTCGCTGTGGCGGTTCCGGCCGGCCACCCCGTGTAATCAACGCACCGGATTGTGTATACTTATCGCCCCGCTACAACCAGGCGGCAACAAGCAGAAAAACAAGAGAGGGACTCCACCATGGCACTCGCCGACCTTGGCAATGTACTGAAAATATTTCGTGAAAGAGAGCTCGATAACGATGCTCAAGAGGCTCTCTTCAAAGAGGTATTGCTAATGACGCTGGCTCGCGCCGCAAGTGCCGATGCAAACATCGACCCGGTCGAACTGACCACGGTGCAAGAAATTATGCAACGCGTCACCGGAGAATCGGTGACCGATGCTGATATCAGGCTGGCCTCCCGCCCGGCGCTTTTTGAAGAAGCGCCCTTCGGTAAATACCTCGCCAGCGTGCGCAAGCGCATCGGCTCAGAACAGCGAGCCAGTGTGGTCTCCGCATTGGCCGAAGTGATCAAAAGCGATACCCGGGTCAGCGTACTCGAAATCGATTTTTTCAATATGGTTGCGCGCGAACTGCAAGCAACACCCGCAGAAATTGCGGCACTCCACGCAAAGTAAAAACAGCGCAGCCACGAGCCCGACTATCGGGCCGGTTCATGCTCCTGTTTTGATGCGGCAACCTGTTGATAACCGCAACTGATCTCCGCCATCTTCGATTCAATCCAGGCCTGAACCAGCAAACTGGTCGCCCGCGGCGTGCGCCCGGCGGGATCGATGGGCGGACCCACGCAAAAACGAATCAAGCCCGGGCGCTTTAAAAGCCCCCGCCTGGGCCAGAAATCACCTGCATTGTGAGCGATCGGCACGAGCAGAACACCCGCGTCAAGCGCCACTGCGGCACCGCCTACGCCATAGCGCTTGGTCTCACCGAGACGTACGCGCGTGCCCTCCGGAAAAATCGACAGGCAAACCCCATCGGCCAACCGTGCTTTACCCTGCTCCCGTACTTGCGTTATCGCGCTCCGACCAGCCTGGCGATTAATTGCAATCGGTTTCATGGAAGCGAGACCCCAGCCAAAAAGCGGGATCCACAAAAGCTCGCGCTTTAACACCCACGATTGGGCCGGAAGCAAAGCCAGTTGAGCGTAAATTTCAAAAACTGTCGTGTGCTTGATCATAAACACACACGCCGAGGCCGGAATGTTTTCCCGTCCCTCGAGTACGTACTCCAGCCCACACAATTCTCGCCCAGCCCACAACATGCTGACTCCCCAGCAGCGCGCTATCGCAAAACGAAAGCGATAAGGCAGCGCGGCACAAACAACAACCGCCGCCGCGGCAACCACAACGGAAACGTAAAAATAAAACTGAAAGAGCAGGGACCGGATCCAGATCATGACGAGACGCCGTGCTGCTGATGCTCCGCAACAAGCCGCTGTGTCGCCTGCAGCAGATCGTCGAAAACTTCTACCTCTGCAACCGAACCCTGCAGAGCCTCCTCGGTGACGCGCCCCTTCCCCGAGCGCACCAGGATTCCGCGCGCCCCGACAGAGCGAGCCGCCGTGAGATCCCGCAATGAATCTCC
>JADFNG010000017.1 GCA_022563505.1 Pseudomonadota bacterium
AACGTCATGAAATCCGGGTTTTCCAGATCCGCCCCGATGAAATGTGACTCGAAGCGTTCCTGCTGGTCTCTGAGCACATTGCCGAATGAGCTGTTATTGAACAATATCGTGACAAGCCCGATCTTGTGTTGCACCGCCGCAGCAAGCTCCGGCATGCCGAACATGAATCCCCCATCGCCCGTTATGGATACCACGGCCCTGTCCGGCATCGCGGCTTTCACGCCGATTGCGGTCGGGAAGCCGAATCCCAGTGTCCCCTGGAAGCCCGGTGTCACGTAGGTTCGCGGTTCGTAAACTTCGTAGCCGAAGTATGACGTAAACCCTGCCTGGCAGAGTTCCTCCACAAAATAACCGTCGCGCGGCAATACATCGCGGATGACATCGAGATACGCCATTTGCGGTTGAATCTCTTCGATATCGCTGCGCGCTTTGGTTTTCGCGGCTTTGATACGCTCCAGGTCACCGATTTTGAATCCCCGCTTGCCCACCTTGCTGATGAGCGCCCGTACGCCATCCACTGCGTCGGCCACGACGCCAACGTCCGGTTTGAATCGCTGCATTTCTTTTGGGTCGATGTCGATGCGAATCAGTTTTCTGCCATCGTCAGGCGGGCAATCGTAATACTCACCCATTGACAGCCAGCGCATGTATTGCATTTCAAGACGCGAGCCAACGCCGATGAGCAAGTCCGTGTCTTTCCAAAGCTCATTCGCAGCCGCAGACGAAACGCCACAATCGCTGTCTTCACTCACGACGCCTCGACCACTGCGAAATGCGGTTGTCGCCGCCCCCAGCATCCCGGCAAGCTCGGTCACTTCCGCACTCGCATGTTGAGCACCGCCGCCGCACATGATCATGATGTTTTTCGCATTGGCAATCAGTTCGGCGGCAGCCGTCAAAGCATCTTCATCGAGTGCGGGCTTGTCGATTACCGTATTGCCAGGAGTGATTGCAACATCGTGCGATGCGGCCATCGTATCCCAGCACATTTCGAGTGCTACCGGACCCGGTCGCCCGCTTTGCATGATGCGAAACGCCGCGTTCATTTTGTCTGAAGTATCTGCGGGGTTGTCAATCCGCTCCGCATGCTTGATCACGCTCCGCAATGTCGCCGCCTGATCAGCCAGTTCGTGCAGGTGACCGCGGCCGACACCCAAAAACTGCGACATGATCTGCCCGGTGAGGCAAATCACCGGTGTATTGCAACCCATGGCCGTGCAAAGCGCGGCCATCGCGTTCAGGACACCCGGCCCGGGCACCACGGAAAATGCACCCGGCCTGCCGGTCGCCTTGGCATAACCCATTGCCATGTACGCCGCGCCCTGCTCGTGTCGGCTGATGATGGTCGTAATATCAGGCGATCGGTACAGCGCATCGAAAAGCGGGTAGATCTGTGCGCCGGGCAAACCGAATATCGTATCAATGCCGTTCGCTTGTGCGGCGCGCACCATGGCTTCGCCGCCAGTCATGTTGAGCGTGTTCGTCATCGTGTAAGACTTAGGTAGAGGAAGGCCAGGGCGAATACCGCCATAGCGAATACGCTGATCCAGTTCCAGATTATTAATTTCGCTCCCGGCCGAAACTCCGCGGGCACATCATCCGACGTCATAGCAACATAATTGTAATAGGCGATCGCAGGCGCCGCGACAAACCCCATGCTGGTCGCAAAATACAGAAAGGAGGTAAAACCCTGCAGCAGGAAAAGCAGGATGATTGAGACGCCGATGACCTGCCCGATCAAAAACTTGCTGTAGCGGGACGGCGCATCATCGGCCCGACCCGTAATTATGCCGAGAAGCCGGTCCGTCAGTCTTGGCATCACATCCATTAGTGCGATTTGTGTCGACCACATGACTGCGAGCGACGCCACCGCAATGACCGGGTAACTCCACTCGCCGATAACGGTAGTGAATATGCCGAGCAACTCGGTCGCAAAATCGCCGGGATTTGACGGCGCCACGTACTCGGCATCAAATAAGACGGCCGTTCCCATCAACAGAAAACAAAGTGCCAGTATGAGAGTCAAGCCATAACCAATCCGAAAGTCACTGAGCGCCTGACGATGATCAAATTTGCCACCACTTGCATTGCGCTTTTCGACGACCCATTTTGAAATTTGTACTGAACCGTTGAGTGGCATCGGCATCCAGCCCGCCACCGCAATGACGAAGATCGCCAGCCCGCGGCTTGGCGTTAACTCCGCAAACACCGCTCTTCCACCCTCGCCGATAAGCGGCAATGCAAATAATGTCGCTACGATGGCCAGAACCGAGAATGCGAGTACAAACACTTTCACCAGGCGTTCCGCCCTGATGTATTGGCCGTTCATCAATATGGCCGCCGAAATCACCATCAATGCGACCGCCACCTGCGGGCCGCTAAACGGCAAATTGAAAACGCTGATAAACAATCCGGCCGTTACCATCGCGACAGCACCTGTCGCGATAAAGGTGTCGACGAAAAACCCCACGACGAGCCATGTCAGTGCGATCTTGCCAATTTTCGCATAGCCAGTGACCAGGCTCCTGCCGGTTGCACTCGCGTACTGAACGGCAAAATGAAATGCCGGGTATTTCAGGGCGACGACCAGCAGAATCAGCCAGACCAGCGAAAGCCCATAATTTGCGCCGGCCTGCGTCGAGAACACCAGGTGTGACACGCCTACCGCGACGGCGGCAAGCATCATTCCCGGTCCGAGCCGGGACAAGAGCCCGCCCATCAGGCGGCCGCCCTGGAGATATTCACAACCTGAATCGTCGTGTATTCCTGCAGCCCCTCCTCGGCAAATTCCACGCCGATACCGGAGCATTTAATGCCGCCGAACGGAATGTTCGGTGCAATGCCCCCGTGCTGGTTCACCCAGGCCGTGCCACATTCGAGCTGTGCCGCGATCCGCGACGCCCGCTCCGTGTCAGAAGACCACACGGAACCGCCGAGGCCGCTCTCGGAGGCGTTGGCGCGCCGCAGTGCGTCATCCACATCGGAATATTTGATAATCGGTAACAAGGGTCCGAATTGTTCTTCATCAACAATTCGCATGCCGTCCGACACATCGGCCACCAGCGTATAGGGCATGAAGTACCCGGGCTCATCCGGAATCTCACCACCGCAAAGTACGCGCCCACCTTGCTCTTTTGCGTCTTCCAGCAGCGCGACGACCTTATCGAACTGCATCTTGTTTTGAATCGGTCCTTGCAGGTTTTCCTCATCGAGACCGTTACCCATCGGAATTCCAGCCAGTGCATCAACCAGTTTGTCGCACAATTCGTCGTATACAGACTCGTGCACATAAAGACGTTTCAGTGCTGCGCAAGTCTGGCCGTTATTCAAAAACGCGCCGCCAATAATTCCTGCTGCAATGGCTGCCGGATCCACATCGTCCAGCACGATACCCGCATCGTTGCCACCCAGTTCAAGTGTCAACCGCTTCAGGTTTACCGCCGCACTGCCCATGACTTTCTTGCCGGTCGCCGTCGAGCCGGTAAAAATAATTTTCTGTATGTCCGGATGTTCACTCATCCATTGACCGAGCTCATCTTCACCGGTGACGCAGTTCAGCACCCCCGGCGGCAAACATTCATTGAGGATTTCCACCAGCCGCAAGGTACTCAACGGCGTGTAGGGAGAAGGCTTGATCACAACGGTATTGCCCGCGCGAATCGCCGGCACCACATGCCAGATCGCGATCATCAATGGCCAGTTCCAGGGCGTGATAGACCCAACCACACCGATGGGTTTCCGGGTCTGTACTATGCGCGCGTTTTCGTCGTCCTGAATGATCTTGTCCGGCAACGTCAGACTGCCGGTATATCCTGCCCAGGCGGCAGCACCTCCCACCTCGAATCGCGATCCCTCGCCACTGAGTGGTTTACCCTGCTCCTGCGTCAGCAGTCTCGCCAGTTCATCGGCATGCCCGGTGATTGCCTCCGCTATCTTCCCGCACGCAGCCGCACGCTCTTCATCCGGCACCTTGGACCACGACTGGAACGCATCGGCGGCCGCTTTCACCGCATCATCAAGTTGATCCCGCGTCGCGATTGGACAATGTGCCACAGTCTCTTCATTCGCCGGGTTAAGAACAGGAAATGAGTCTTCGGTAGCAACTTTATTACCATTGATGATGAGCCCGTAGTCAGACATCAGGCAGTCCCCTCGTGTTTATTATTGCATCGATCTTATCTAACCTCGCTACATAAGGATACGAGGGAAAAACAGCAGCGCAAGTCGTCTGTTGCAAAATACGATATTGGCTCGATTGGGTGCTATGTGAGACGTTCGGCACTGCTGACAGTGGATTCGGCGATGGATACGCCGCACTATTGGAAAAGTACCGGGGCACGGCAGCATAAATATGGTTTTTCAATCTCGAAATCTGTTTCTGGTTTTGGTTTTGGCCGTTCAGGCCATCGCCTGTGCCGACGAGTCGCAGCTACAGCGGCCCAATATCATTTTGATTCTTGCAGACGATCTTGGCTATTCGGACCTCGGTGCCTACGGCAGCGAGATTCGGACACCGAATCTCGATGCACTTGCCGCGCAGGGAATACAGCTCACCAATTTTCATACCGGTCCGACCTGTGGACCGACGCGCGCCATGTTGATGTCGGGTGTTGACCACCATCGCGCCGGCGTTGGCGCTAACGCTGCCGCGCTCTTACGGCTTCCCGAGTTGCGTGGTCGACCGGGGTACGAAGGCTTCCTGAATGATCGCGTTGTTTCGTTTGTCAGGCTATTGCAGGACACGGGTTACCATACTTTCATGACCGGCAAATGGGACCTCGGCGCGAAGCCGGGCACGTTGCCAACCGACCGAGGTTTCGATCACTTCTTTGGGCTGGCTGCCGGGGGTGCCAGTCATTTTTCGGATGCAATGGGCAATATGCGCCCGGTCGCCGACGCCGTGTATTTCGAGGACGACCGCAGAATTGATCAATTGCCCGACGATTTTTATTCATCGAAGAGCTACACCGACAGAATGTTGAGTTACATCGAAAATCGTCCGGGTGACGATGAGCCGTATTTCGCCTATCTCGCGTATACCGCTCCCCACTGGCCGTTGCAGGTACCGGATGACTGGATCGACAAATACAAAGGTGACTACGACAAGGGTTGGCACGCTGTCCGTCGCGACCGATTCGAGCGCCAGATCGAGCTCGGAATATTGACGGCATCTGCTGAATTGCCGGCACGGAATCGGAATGTCGCGGACTGGGACAAGATTTCACCGGCGCAACGACAGACGGAGCTGAAACGAATTGAATTGCATGCGGCCATGATTGAGTTAATGGATTTTCACATCGGTCGAGTTCTGGATGCTATCGATTCATTGTCTGAGCGCGAGACGATCGTTATTTTCATGTCCGATAATGGCGCGGAAGGAAACGCGATCGGTGAGTTGCTCGACAATGAGTACTGGATTCCCGCGACCTTCGACAACCGTCTCGACAATATGGGCCGCAAGGGTTCCTACGTCTTCCTTGGGGCTGGTTGGGGACAGGCAACGGTGTCACCGTTCCGCATCTTCAAATCTTTTACGACCGGTGGCGGAATTCGTGCACCGGCGATTTTCTACAGCACTGGCGACCGTTTTTCCTCGGGGCGAAACGATTCGCTGATAACGGTCATGGACATTGCACCCACTATTTTGGAGATGGCCGGCAGCCGTCATCCTGGTGCTCGCTACGACGACCGAGAACTGCTACCGATGAATGGACGTTCCGCACTCGGCGCATTGTCGGGCGGAGACGATTCAGTACACGGCGATGCACCCGTAGGTTGGGAACTTTACGGTAACCGGGCATTGATCCGGGGAGACTGGAAAGCGGTACTCACCTGGCCGCCGGAAGGCAATGGGGAGTGGCAACTCTTCAATTTGCGAGAAGATCCGACGGAGACTCATGATCTGGCATCCGCGGACGCGAAGTTGACCGCCGAAATGATTGCGCTATGGCATGAATATGCAGCGACCAATGGTGTCGCTATTGTCGACAAGGATATCGGCTACGGTCGTTATCGTTGACCGGTCAGGAAGCGCCACCCTCTCTCAGTCTTGCCTGCATATCCAGCCAATATCTCGGTCGCACCGGCATCAAAATGGCGGCAGCGGCCACGCCGACAACCGCACACAAGACGAAAGCGGCAGTATACGAACCATTCACTTCGTACATTCGGGCAACGACCCACGGACCCAGTGCAAAGCCGATGTTGACCATTGCCGTGTAAATGCCGAGCAGAACGCCGATATTGGCAAGCCCAAAGCGGTGCTTGGTCAGGACGGTGGTGTCGAGCAACACAGCGGAATGTCCAACAGCGCGAAACACAATGAAAGCCGCTAACACATAGGGATTGAGCAGACCGAGCGCAAAAAGACAGGCCACGGCGAGCACCAGGTACATCAGCGATACGCCTTTGCTTGATGCTTTATCGAAAACAGTGCCGACCACGATCCGGCCTGCGATACCCACGAGGCCGATCGCACTGACAATGCCCGCCACAAAAGTCGCTTTCATTTCGAGATCGATGGTGAGGTAGAGCACTTGATGTTGCATGATTGCCTGGTCAACAAAGCCCGCCATCATGACGGCGAGAGCAATGAGCCAAAAATCACCCTTTAGCATCAGATTGCCCAGTGCACTCCACGCAATATGATGCTGCGCCGTTCCCCCCTCAACGTCCTTCTGAGAAAAGCCGAACGACTGCTCATTGCAACAGAAAAGCAGCAACGGCAGCGTGATACACCAGATACCGAGACTTAAGGTCGCGATGGCCAGTCGCCAGCCAACCGCTGCAATCAGTGCGGTGATTGCAATCGGAAAAATGATGGAACCGATGCTGGTCCCGATCATGACCATGCCCATCGCCGTTCCCTGGCTTGCGTGAAACGTTCTTGAGATCAGCACCTTGACGGCGACGATCGTGCCCGGTGCCGCAATGCCGAGCAAGATTCCGGACAGGTAGTAAACCGTCAGGTTGGGTGTCCAGAGGAAACTGACCATTGCCAGTGCGCCGACCGTCGACACGAAAATCAAGGTTCGGCGGACACCAATGACGTCGATAAAGCGCCCGGTAATAATCGAGAACACCGCGCCAGTCGCATATTTAGCCGATGCCAGCAACGTCACTTGCTCACGCGTCCAGCCAAATTCTTCCATTATCGATCCGAACAGGAATGGCAAGGCAATCAGCGGCGCGCTGAAGGCGAACAGCAGACAGGCAAACGCGATGGCGAGCATGCGCCAGTTTTGTCGAAACTCGTTGGTGAAAACGGAGTTGTTAGCCCACATATCTCAGCGAGCCTTGTCTTGGACGGACTAACGATGCCATACAGTCATTCTGCTTCTTGCACGAGGCGAGACGAATCGTGAGATGGGGCGGACTATCGCATATAATCCCTGCCTTAACGATAGTTACAGGCTGCCCTAATGAGTAATGTTGACAACCAACCTGCCGCCGGCACGCTGCTTAAAACTACACTGATTACGGCAGCTGCCGCTATCGTTGTCACCGTGCTTTTCGTCTTGCCCGCCGAATACGGCATCGATCCGACCGGCGTTGGCGCCCGGCTAGGACTGCTCGACCTTGGTGGTATCGATCGTGCGCAGTCCGATGACGAGGACCAGGTTGACGCGCCGCGGATGATACCGGGAACCTACCCCGGCATACCGGATGAGTTCGACATGTATGAGCCCGAGGTACTCGGCGAGCCTTTTTCAGCCACACACGTCACGGCATTTCGCACGGAGACCCTCACGATCAATCTCGATCTGGGTGAAGAGGTCGAGTACAAAGCCATCATGCGACAGGGCGATGCAATCGTCTATTCCTGGAAAGTAAACGGTGGCGTGGTCTATACGGATTTTCATGCCGATCCCGGAGAGGACGCTGAAGGTTATCCGGAAGGATATTTTATTCGCTATCGCGAAAGTGAAACCGGCAGCAGCAGTGGCTCAATCGTTGCGCCGTTTGATGGCAACCACGGTTGGTACTGGTTGAATATTCAGGACAACGCTATCGAAATCACACTGCAAATACACGGTTTTTACGAATCGGTCGGCGAAGTGTATCGCGGCACACAATAGATGTTTCCAGATCAGGCCGCGAAAAAGAAGCCTGCCATCTGGTAGGCCGCCAGGGAAAAGCCGGCGAACATCAAAGCCGTGTTGAAAACGGTCGCGTAGCGATCGAAACTGCCGATTGCACGCCAGGCACTAATGGCAACAAGCAATATGCCCAACGCGAGCAACTGACCCACTTCGACGCCGACGTTGAACATCACAATATTGCCAACCAGGCCTTCACTGGAGAGCGTCAAATCCTGCAGCTTCGTAGCAAGACCAAAGCCATGTGCGAGTCCGAAAATAAACACGGCCGCTTTCGGATTGGGTTGCCAGCCGAAACTGGTTTTGAATCCATCGAGATTCTCAAAAGCCTTATAGGCAACTGAAAGACCGATCAATGCATCCACGACATACGCGTTAACGTTTATTTCCAGAAGCACGCCGGCCAATAAGGTCAGGCTATGCCCAAGCGCGAACAAAGACACATAAACGGCGATATCTCTCGCCCGGTACAAGAAGAAAATAATGCCAACAAGATAAAGCAAATGATCGTATCCGGTGATCATGTGCTTCGCGCCAAGATAGGTGAACACCGCGAGTGCCCGTCCTGCATTCTGCTCCAGGTACGCTGCATCCCGATCGGCCACGCCGTGCGCGATCGCTACGCCCATGCCCAGCAAGACGGCCAGACCGAGGAGCAAACGGATCACTTGCTGAACGCCAGTTCTGTCTTTCACAAATCGTAGTCCGTAAGTTTCTGGATGCGGAGAAAGTCCAATTCTAGGTCAGACGGGCCGTGAAAAGTACCTGCGTTTCGCGCGACGATACAAGTGCTGATATTCTGCGGCAAAACGCGTTATAAGAGACAAAACACAGGGATATCGTTGTGCAGCTTGCCAGTTTCAACCACAAAGGCGTTGATCGTATTGGTGTCCGCAAGAGTGATACTGAGATCATTGCAATAAACGATCTGCCAGGAATCGATGCAGCCACAGCGCCCACCATGATCGACCTGATCACGCAGGGGGCAGCCGCGTTAGGCTATGCGCTTGAGTGCGCAGAAAAATCCGCTCCGAAGACGAGCATTGCCAGCGAAGAAATTACCTGGCAACCGCCTGTTCCCAACCCCGGAAAGATTATCGGTGTAGCCATGAACAATTCGGCGAGCAATGCACGCAAGATAAGTGCACCGGATCATCCGGCCTTCTTCCTGAAACCACCCTCGTGCCTGATCGGCCATGAAGCCGCCATACACATTCGACCCTACTATGGCAGCGTCCATCCGGAACCGGAGCTTGCGGTCATCATTGGAAAGAAGACACGGGACGTCGATGTTGAAGATGCGATGGGAAGCATTTTTGGCTATTCAATCTTCAATGACATAACCGGCAACGGCATGCGCGCCGACGATCTCTTCCACTACTGGGCGTTGTACGCAAATGAAAAGGATCCGGAAAAACTGGATTGGCGGGAACAACACCTGTCCTATGCTGCCCGCTACAAAGGATCAGACACCTTTGGCTGCATGGGACCCTGGCTTGTTACCGCGGACGAAATTCCGGACCCGGATAACCTGGCTGTCAGTTGTTCCGTAGCCGGGGAATCTATCGCCGAAGACAGCACCCGATTTTACAATTACAAAGTTGCAGAAATAGTCAGTTACCTGAGTCAGTTCCAGACCCTGCTGCCCGGAGACGTCATAAGTTGTGGCACGGCATTCAAACCCTCGCCTGGAAGAAAATCCATTCATCATGCCAACCTGCAGAAAGTCCCCGGCCCTGTCTCAGTATCCATTGCAGGGCTCGGCACCTTGGTCAACCCGGTGAAAATTGACGACCAGCCAATCGGCCGGTGGCGTCTCCAGCCCAAAAACACAGCCAAAGAGGAAGGTTAAGCGTGCCAACATCATTGATTTGTGCCTCCCACAGCCCGCTGCTCTACTGTTACGCCCGGGAACCGGAGACATGGACGGAACTGCAACGAGCCTACGCTGAGCGAACGGCGGCTGTCGAAGAATTCGATCCTGAGCTGGTCATTGCCTTCGGCGCAGATCACTTTAATGGCTTTTTCCTGAAGCTGATGCCTTCGTTTTGCGTGGGTTTGAACGCATCCGCAACCGGAGATATCGGTGGCTTCTCCGGTGCTCTCGATGTGCCCACCGAAACTGCCATTGCAGCCGTCAATTTCCTGCGCGCCAACGATATCGATCCGGCGACATCCACCAACATGACCATCGACCATGGGTTCTCGCAGACGATTCACAATATGTGTGGCGGACTCGCCGCTAAAGCCACGATTCCCATATTCATCAACTGCATTGCCGAGCCTTTCGTACCGTTTCGTCGCAGTCGTTTGATGGGCGATGCCATTGGGCGATTTGCGGCCGAGACAGGAAAACGTGTTTTGTTGCTTGCATCCGGCGGCATGTCCCATCACCCACGACGCTATTATCCCAAACTGGGTGAGGGCCCAAGCGAAGTCACTGCGTGGCAACTCTCGGGTGGTGATGATGCAGGTTCACTGACGGCCGAGGAGTGGATTGACCGCCTTGAGGTCATGCACCATGAAGGTGCGAAGATGATCGTTCGGGGTGAGCGAACGGCAAAAGACATGCGCCTCAATGATAAATCGGATGCCCGCTTTCTGGATGTGCTGACGCGCAACGCGCTTGATGAATTCGATCAGTGGGACCAGCAAAAGCTCATTGAAGACGCCGGCATCGGCTCAATGGAATTGCATACCTGGATTGCGGCAGCGGCAGCACACAAGGCGGCAGGCGGCACTGCTCCGGTGCTCGATTTCTATGCGGTCACGCCGGAACTGGGAATGGCCACAGGCGTCGTACACGCGGATTGATCAAGAATCAACCCGTACCGATATACGGTATCAATCGTCCGAGCAGCAGCACGCCAAACCAGATGCCCAACGATAGATACGCAATGACTTTCGCAACAGCGGGCGTGTCGCCGTAGGGATCCCAACTGGACATCATCGGTTTCAATTTAATGAAAAACCACATCGCATTAAGACCGGCGACCAGTATCAACACCATTTTCATTTGAAAACCGATGTTGACGGCATATCGCCCGGGGTCGCCGAGAAAGAACAAGACGCCGGTTACCAGGTTGATCGAGAAACCGACGATCGCCCAGGGTAACAATCGGTGCGTCGTCGAGATATTCATCTGGCGGAGAAAGCCGGCAAGTCTCAAATCGACAATAAGCAGTGCGCCCAGTAACAATGTCAAACCAACGAAGTGAAGAATCTCCATCAGCGGCCATAACCACGATGTCGACAGCACCCAGTTGTTGATCGCGGTGCCCTCGATTGCCTGTACCAGTGTTTGAATCATGTTCTATCTCATCACTGTTACAGGTACGCGATCAGGCGACCGCCAAACATTGCGAAGGTCCAGCACAGGAGCGACGCCACTGCCCACATTCTTACGGAGCTATCAGGCGCAGAATCACCTGCGTCCCAACTCGCACCATCGGCTCGGACGCTCTTGAGTATGGGCCTGGCAATCAACACGCCGACCGCAATCGAAGCAATCTTGATGAGGAACGGTATGTTGGTAACGAACGTTGTTGCCTGCGAGGTAAAAAGCGCAACACCCGAAATGGTATTGATAATCAGACCAGCCCACGCGAGGCCAAACAAGGTGACAAGCGGCTGACAAGGAACCTCCTTCACAACGCCCAGCAAACGGAAATTGAGCATCGTAAAAATACCAACCACCGCTGCAAGCCCAACAATGTGCAGGCTCAGGAGCAGAGGATAGCCCCACAAGGACTCGCCAACCCAAAGGGCCAAACGTGTCTCTTCAATCCACTCGAATACAAACACTGCCGCTCCTTTGTCATTATTGTCCGGTCAGTCACCCTAGTGTAGCGCGGTCCGGTACAGCCAGTGTTGGGGCAATTCGCATGGCGTAACGCCGTAGCGGGGTATATTGAATCTGCTTCGCCCAGAATAAAGCAGAGCTTCGCTGGCCCGCAGACTGCTACAGCGTTGCCGCCATTTTGTCCGCCATCTCCACGGAACCCAGTACGCGCGAAATCTCGATGGCCGTTTCCTTGACGGGCTTCAGATATCGAGTCTCCTGGTTCGGGTCATTGGGCCGCATGGGCATGACAACCGTGAGCGCTGCTTCAATACGATCAAGATAATTGAAAATCGGTACGACGAGCCCCGAAAACCCGGAGCCGTGCGGGTTCTCATCGAATTCGTAAAACTGCGATCGAATCTTCGCCATTCTTCGACGCAACACATTGGGATCGAAGTCAACATCGCCCTCCGGATTACGCTCAGTGCGACGCGACAATATGCGCTCGCGGGTATTTTCGTGTGAAAAAGCAAGAATGAGCCGGGCAGTGGGTGACGCGGGCACCTTCCAGCGCGTGCCGCGAGAAATCTGCGGCGAAAATGGTCGATTCCCGGCAATTTTGGATACGATCACGGCATCGCCACCGGCCGGGATTGCCAGTAGCAGCGATTCAGAAATCTGATTCTTGAGCACGACCATGTGCCGATAGGCGATATTGGTAATCTCGTACTGGTCCAGCGCTGCATTGGCCAGACGGAAGAGCTTCGACCCCAGGCGGTAGCCACTGTTATCCGGTGTTTTCGCAACCAGGCCCAGGTCGGACAGGGTGCTCAGGTGACGCGATACTCGTGCTTTGGTCATGCCAAGAAACAGCGCGATATCCGTGACTCTCTGCGGCCGGCCGCTTTCCGCCAGGTATTCAAGCAATTTCACCGCCACAACGACGCTGTGGACCGTTGAAGACTTATGCTTCGCCCGTTTCTCCTCCCCCATTCGAACCTCGTCCTTCCCGGATGACCAACAGCACGGAAATTATATCGTAATGCGCAACAAAATATCGCTCACCGAACATGCAGCCGATACGCAATGGCGCCGCCGATCGCCATCGGCACCGCGAAGAAGATGAAATTGGCGGACATATCAAAGCCCGCCAAAATCAGGTAGCCGGCTATGGCTGGCCCTGCAACCGCTCCGGAACGCCCAAGCCCGATCGCCCAGCCAATTCCGGTACTGCGTATTTCCGTGGGATAGACTTTGGCTGCAACCGCATAGAGGCCGGTAAATCCACCTTGCTGCAAAATGCCTATCAAGAAGATCAAGACAAGTAGTAAGTTGAGCTGCTTCGGCGCCATTGCAAAAATGATCATGCCAATGGCCGATGAAACGGATAGCACAAAAATGAGGTTGGTCAGTTTCCAGCGTGTGGACAACCAACCAAGAAGGTAAATACCAATGACTCCGCCCATGTTAAACAGGAAAAAAGCCTGGTGCCCAACTGTGCTCCCGTAGCCCGAGTCTTCCATCAGTTTCGGAATCCAGCTCATCAGAAAATAGAGCGTACTGAAACACAGAAAAAATGCGGTCCACAGGGTTATTGTCACAACCCGCAGATCCCTGGACAGCAGTTTGAGAATCGTCTTGGCGAACCCTCTGCCAGCCGACCTGCCCGTAGCGGCGACTTCCGGCAGCGCGTTCAGTGTGTTCTTTTTCAGTTTGATGAGAATGCTGTTGACGCGTTCGAGGGCTTTTGCAGGCCGGCGCTCAAACAGATATTTCAAAGATTCCGGTATGAGCAGCCAGGCAACCAGTGACATCACCAGTGTCACGGCACCACCAAACCAGAACATGCCGCGCCAGCCGTATTCCGGCATGATGAAGCCCGCAAGTACGGAAGTCATCATTGCTCCCATCGGATAGCCAGAAGTCACCGCAGCGACGGACAACGTCCGATACTTGCTCGGACTGTATTCAGCAGCAAGCGTTGCCTGACAGGCGAGCATCGAACCGGCGCCGATGCCACTGACAAATCGCAATACAAAAAACTCCGTAAGGCTGGTGGCGTTGGCCGTCAGCAAAATTGATCCACCCACCAGCGCAACACTGATAACGATCACCGGCCGTCGCCCGATAATATCGGACACCGGCGCCAGGAACATTGCACCAACCATCATCCCCGCCAGTGCGAAACTGAATATCCAGCCAATCAAGTCAGGGGTTAGTGACAACTCCGTCGCGACGGAGCTCGCCACGATGGCCATCGCGGTAATGTCAAAACCGTCCAGCATGTTGAGAAACAGGCAGAGACCTACGACCAGAAACTGCTGCGTGCTAACCGATCCGTTATCAATGACCTCTGCAACGATACTCGCGCTGCTAGCAACACCTTCATTTGCCGACATACCAATCCTCCCTGTGGGCGTAAATACTCAAATTTTCAATTATTTCCGATTCGCGATAATGCACCGAAACAGGCATTGTCAGCCGTCAAGATCGGCCATCTTAAGTAATAAGTGCGCCGACATGCCACCGTCGCACGGAATATTTGCACCCCGCAACCACTGACTGTCGTCGCTGCACATAAAGACAAGCAGCGGAGCAATGTCTTGCGCCGTACCTGGACGGTCCATAATTGCCATGCTGTCCTCGGCCCGCTCTCCCAGACTCGCGATGAAATCCTGAAGTATCGGCGTGTCAACGGGCCCCGGACTGATGCAATTCATGCGAACACCTCGGCTTCGCCAGGTCCAGCGATTTTGCATGGTCCAGACCAGCAGGGCTTCCTTGGACAAAAAATAACTGCGTGCATCGGAAATCTGCAGGTCGTCGCAAACAGTCTCAATGTTGTCGAAATCCGCCCGCTCGATAATTGTTCGGACTGCGTCAACCGCACTGGACCAGGAAATACCTGCCATTGATGCCATGTTTACGATGGAGGCATCATCATTCAAATTGTCAATCATGCCCAGCGTTAAATGCCGGAGGCCGAGAAAATTCGCCGTCAATACCGGCACGCGACCCGCGGTCGGCGGCAGACCGGCAATGTTACACAGGGCATCGATATTTCCACCGATTTCCTCGATGCACTGTGAGATGGATCCCGGTTCGCAAAGGTCAACTGCCACAAACCGATCAATATCTCCATCACAGGGATTTCTGTCTACGCCAATGACATGCGCGCCAGCCAACTTCAACCCGGCAGCACATTCTTTCCCAATGCCGGATGACACACCAGTAACAACGACTGTCTTGTTTGCGAGCCGCCTGTCTTGCGTCAGCATTTTCTTTCCTCGTTTTCTGTATTGATCCGATAATCCAGCGGGCCTGCAGTCCATGATGTCGCTGCAGTTACTCAGCTTGTCGTCTCTCCAGCGAGAGAAAATCCGCCGTGCCAGGTCGAGTCCGCGCCACCGAATCGCGTATGGATCGAGACGTCAAGCACATACGACTGACCCGCTTCCACATAAGCGAGACACCGATTGATGGCCTCGCCAAGTTTATCGGGATCATCCACTCGCTCGCCTTGAACGCCATAGCCTCGAGCTATCTGCACATTATCGATATCGGGTGAGCCCAGATAGCAACCAATATATTTTCCGGTGGCTGCAGCTCGCTTGCCGTAGTTGTGCAGCGCGCGACGATTGGCTTGATAGGAATTGTTGTTCCAGATAATGATCGCAACCGGCACTTTGTAGCGTGCGGCACTCCACAGGGCTTGAATGCCAAACTGAAAGCTCCCGTCTCCCACCAGCAGGACGACAGGTTTTCCAGGCTGTGCAATCTTTGCGCCAATCGCCGCTCCGGTTCCCCAGCCAAGGCAACCACCGCTCGATGTAATATGTCGCCTGCCGGCCGTCCCGACCGCGAAATCCAGGTATTGCCAGACGTACAAATCCGAAGTCGCGAGTTCACACACAACCAGCGCATCGGACGCCAGGCGCTGATTCAGTTCAACGGCAAGCCGTTCGGGTGCGATTGGTGTCTGCTCCCAGACTGCTGATGCTCTTTCGGCCAGCCGTTTCCTGCGTGCCTCGTGCCCGGCGGCAATGACTCGTTGCCGGTTTGCGATTCGCGCAGACGGGAGATCTCGTGATCGAAGTTCTTCAAGCAATGCTGAAAGAATCAGATCGCTGCGGCCGACAACAGCCAGGTCAAGCGGATAATTTCGCCCGATTTGCTGGCCATCGATGCTGGTGTGAACGATAGAGGCCGCCGACCGTACGAGGGGTTGCGACGGGCGCCTGAATAACGTGAACATGGTCCCGCCAATCGACCAGAAAAGGTCATAGTCATCACTTAGATTTGGGTCAAGACTGAAATGGCCACCGTAGTTGGGATGTGTTGTTGGAAAAACAAGCGGGCTATGGCTGGCCGGTACATCGCTCATGACCGATACACCCAATAGCTCCGCGATCGCAACCAAAGGCTCAGCACCACCGTACTGACTTAGCTCACGACCCGCGATCAGCAGCGGAAATTTTGCCGCGATCAGCATGTCTGCGAGTGTCTTGATGACTTTTTCGTCGGCGTGCAGGCTCGCATCAACGATGGAACGAGACGGAGAGATGATCTCTGCTGCGGCAACGGTTTCTTCCCAAAGGTCTTTCGAAAACGTGAGAAAGGTCGGACCGGATGGAGGCAGGCGCGATATCAAAAAGGCTCGCCTCAGTACCTCGGGAATGCTGTCGCTTCTCAATACGTCCCAGTTCCAGCGTGAGTAAGGGCCGGGAAGCATGTGCAGATTCACCGCCTCCAGAAACGCGTTGCTCCCCCTGATATCGGTACTCTGTCGTCCCACCGTTATCACCAGCGGTGTTCGGTCCTTGAATGAATTAACCATCTGGCCGAGCGCATAGCTGGCGCCAGCGACTGAATGAAGATTAATGAAAGCGGTTTTTCCACTGCTTTTTGCATAACCATCAGCCATGGCCATCGCCGACGACTCATGGATCGCAAGAATATATTGCAGGTCGGGCTTATCCACTAATGCGTCGAGGAATCCCACCTCCTCTGAACCACCGAGCCCGAAAATATATTGCACATCCCAGTCGCTCAGGAATTCAGCCATCAGCTCGCCGCCGGTCAGATTACCAAGCTGCCGGCTGTCATTGTCGGGACCGGCCGTGTCCTGAGCCAATACAACGTCCGCCAGCACAGTACCGGCGGACGCGGCAAAACCCAGTGCGCTCATACGTTTCATGAACTTCCGTCGGGAAAGCTGCCCTTCCAGCAGAGCGCGGACGGAGTCACTGATTGAAGGGATGTCGCTCATTTCAATTGCTCTATTTCGCCACAACACGCCAGCGCCTGGTCGAGGGCATGATATTGCCTGTTTGGCCTGTCAGGAGCTGAATGCAGGAACATGATTTTCGTGCCAATCGGCATCCGCCCCGCCACCCCGCCGGTCGATGATGACATCCAGCACATAGGCCTGCCCCTTCTTCTCCACCGCAAGTGCCCGTTGCAGCGCAGCGGAAAGATCGTCAGGATCAGTGACTCTTTCTCCATCAAGCCCATAAGCGCGAGCGATACCAACATGATCAATTTGCGGATCCTCCATGCTAATACCGATGAACCGACCGGTTTCCGCAGCCCTGCCCTTCAGGCCCGCAAGCGCCCAGCGGTTCGCCTGGTAACCCAGATTATTGAAGATCACGACAATGAGTGGCACCTCGAAGCGCTTTGCAGTCCACAATGCCTGCACCGCGAACTGAAAGCCGCCGTCGCCGAGCAATGCGATAACCTGCTTCGTTGGCGCACCCAGTTTTGTGCCAATTGCCGCGCCCAGCCCCCAACCAAGACTGCCGCCGGATGAAATCAGGTGTCGTCGACCCCCGCCTGGCTGATCAAACCTGACGTAGTCCCAAATGGCGGCGTCGGATGTCACACCTTCTGTGACGACGATCGCGTCTCGCGCGATGGCACGGTCGATTTCTGTCGCCAGTCTTTCCGGGGCAATCGGATCTGAGTTCCATACTCGCGCAAGAGTTTTTTCGCGCCGCGACTCTCCTCGCTGCTTCAACGCGTTCGCGCCACGACTTCGGTTACGGACCTTCGCCGGGTCGGTTTCTTGCTTATCGATAGCGTCTTTCAGCTGCCTGAGGGTCACCTCCGGGTGTGCGTAGATCAGGAGATCTGATGGATAATTGCGTGCGAGATGGTCTTCTCTCAACCCGATCTCAATGATTTTCGCCGCGGACGGAATCAACGGGTGCCCGCCCCGCGCCAATGACAGGCGACTGGCGCCCGCAAGCAACACCACATCGAACGGTGTTTCTGACTCAATCGGTCCACGCATCGCGCCAAGGTAATGGGGATGATCGCTGGGAAAACCCATTGAAGAACGACTCGCCGCAGTATCGCCGCTAACGATTGCACCCAGCGTATCGGAAATAGCAGCGAGTTCCGCAAGACCACCCCAACGGGGCAATTCGGCACCGGCAATCAACAACGGGTTTTCCGCAGCATGCAGCCACTCTGCTGCCTGTTTTATCGCATTGTTATCGGGGTAAATACGATTTGGCGACAGGGTTCTATGGGCCGGAATCAACGACGTCTGCTTCGTCTTCCCGGCCCAGACATCGGACGGCACGCCCAGAAATACCGGGCCGGATGGCAAGACCGACGCCAGCCTGAATGCACGCCGCAACGACTCACCCAGATTCTCGACACGACTCGAACGAAACGAGAGTTTCGTATACAACTCGGGAAGTGCCTCAAGCTTGGTGGTCTCGGTGAATACGCCGAGGTTCTCACCACTGCTCTCGCTCATGCCCACAGACACCACCACCGGGGAGCTGTCTGCCCAGGCATTCACAATCAGGCCCAACGCATTGGCGGTGCCGGTAATCGAATGAATATTGACGAACGATGTTTTGCCCGTAATGCGGGCGTAACCGTCGGCCATGGCCATGACCGAGCCTTCATGGAGACCCATAACGTAATGGATGTCCGGAAAGTCGACTAGCGCATCGACGAAACCGGCTTCGTATGCCCCGGTGTTGCCAAACACGTATTCAACGTCCCACAGTTTCAGGGTTTCGCAGGTAATGCGCCCGCCCGTTACATCATCGAGAATCAGTGCTGCTTCGGACTTGGGGACCGCCGCAATAACATCGGCCATTTGACTGGCTGCCAGCGTACCAACACCGAGTTGCATCAAAGCGCTCAGAAACTGCCTTCTGGAAAGCGCGCCACTGAGTAATTGCTGGAATACATCACGAATCACGCAACGGCTCCGAGTGGCATCAAGTAACCCGTCATCCTTCTCACCGACGGCGACGGCGCCCAGAATAGTCCGGACGCAATCGCAAAAGCATACTTTTAGAAACTGATCGAAGCCCTTAAAGCAATTGATCGAGTCTCTTCGATGTTGGTTGTAAGAACCGCCGAACCGGAGAGTGTTGATGCATTAACGAAAGCATGGACAATCTCATCGGTCAGGTTTCGTCCGATCAACGCAACAGTCCATGGATAGTCACCCGCCATAGACGCAAGCACAATGCTTGCATCAATGCGATCCGTGGAACTCTGAAAACCCAACGGATCACGCTCGATGGACATGAACTGGCTTCCGCTGTGCAGGTATTTGGCCGACAGCGTCAACTCCATGTCACCTCCCACCGGAAATGTGTAATCCGCACCGAAGACCGACGAAAACTTGGGGGCCAGCGGCAATCGCTGACCGCCTAAGTCCTGGACTCCGGTTCTTTGCCCGGCCGAAATGCCGACGTTGAAGCACGCCTCACCGGTTTCGACCTGGCTCAGGTAACAGGAACCGATGAATCGATCGTATTCAGTATCCGAATACGCAGCAACGAAATTAAGCGTCAGGCCATCCGTCGGCGTTGCCCATAACAGGTCGATTTCGACACCCTCACTGGTGGCGTCAGCGGATGCAACAACTTGCTGGATAAGCACAGGGTCATTGGCTGAAACCTGTAAATCGTCAACGTCGGTATGATAGATCGTCCAGTTGAACCTGAGCGAACCGTCCAACAGCAAGTGTCTGCCACCAAACTCAAAATTGGTGGATTCCTCCTCACCAAAGATAAAACTGGCAGGATTGCCGGCACCCCTGAGATCGAAGCCACCGGACTTGAAGCCGGTTGCCGTGCTCAGATAATACTGGCTGTTGTCATTGGCGGCGTATTGCAGTGCTACGTTGTAAGAGACATTGGTGTCGTCGATGCGACCGGTGATGGGTGCCCCCGGCGTCATGCCGTCGTCGCCCATTGTGCATGCCGACAACGGTACGGTGGGCGTATTACAAGCGACGGGCGCGTTGTTCAAATCACTTGTATAGACCTCCCCTACCACTTGAGCCTTCGACCCATTGCGTTCTTCGTCGGTTACTCGGGCACCTACGGTGAGTGTGACCTGATCGGTGAAATGATAGCCAATCTGGGCAAACGCCGCCACGGTGTCGGTTTCCGAATGCTGAAACTCATTTCGGGATACGGCCGGGTTAATCGCCGGAACCGGCGGCCCAATGACCGCCGCTATCGCATGAAATGACTGCGTGGCATCCAGATCGCCGGTAAAATACATCAGGCCGGCAATATAATCGATCGATCCGGAACGCATACTGCCATTCATCCGAATCTCCTGGTAGAACTGCTCATAGTCTTCTGTGTTCTCAATGCTCACACGTTCATCCGGCCTTTGATCGCCACTGAACGTATCGTCCACTTCGTAGCTGGTGTATCCGGACAGGGAAGTAAAAGTGACGTTTTCAAATTCGGCCGTCAACGTCAGCCCAAACATATCGGACTCGATCGTAAAGGGTTCTCTGGAATTAAACACAGCACCGCCAGGCGTCAGTCGTCGCAGATCTGCGGTTGAATTCCTGTCGCTAGGTCCACCACAGTCGAATCCAATGCTCTCAGCTCTGGCGATAGAATGGGGCGGCCCTGCCGGTGGTTGAAATTCAAGACAACCGGCAATAACCCGTCCCTTGCCTCGCCGGTCGAAGTCAGTGCGCTGATACATCAACTCGGCGGTCACCGTCTCGTTCAAATCGATATCAAGCATGAATCGGGCGGTCAGGTCTTCGCTTTGTTGCAGATCATCACCGGTAACGCTGTTTTTCACCCATCCATCCGTATCCCGATAGTTGACGACAGCTCTGCCGCGAATGCTATCGCCAAGAGGTCCGGACACCATGCCTTCGATCTCGAAACCTTCACTCGCTTCAAAATTGTATTGCGATGAAATTAATGCTTCGAACTCTTCGGTGGGCTTGTTCGACGTAATATTGATTGCGCCGAGCGACGTATTCTTGCCGATAATGGGACCCTGGGGTCCTTTGAGCACCTCAACCTGGGCCACATCGATGAGCGCACTACGCCCCAGTCGGCTGCGGGTTGAGAAGAATCCATTAAAGACCTGGCCGACGCTGGGCTCAAAATGAATACCGCTGCCAAAGGTACCGAGGCCACGCATGAAATAGAGGTCAGACGCACCCGCGGCCTGAATATAGCTGAAATTCGGCGTGTAGGGCGCGAGTTGCTGCAAGTCTACAATGCCCTGTTCTGCAATTTGTGCGCCACTCACCGCCTGAATGGAAATTGGCACATCCTGCAGTGATTCTTCCTGCTTGCGTGCTGTCACGATGATTTCTTCAAGTGCCTCGGCAGAAGCAAACTGAGAAGGTAAAAGTGCAAATGAAACTGCGATCGCCGTCATAAAGACGACGCTTAGTGACATGGATATGGTTCTCATCGGTCAACACCCCGTTTGAATATCACGAAGAACATCACCTCCACCCTGGGCATTCGTCTCTGGTGTTGAACCAATCTCGCTGCGATACCTGATTGTTGAAAACAGGCTCCATCAGTAAGAAAAGCTGCACCCCCAGATGACAGACCGCATGCCGCATGAAGTGAACTATACCGTACAGTACGATTGTTATTATGGTGGAACACAGATCAATGTCAAGGATCGTTGCGCTATGACCGCCCACACCCTGCATCTGCAGGCCTTGTGGGAGAGCCAGGAACCGGCCTAAGGAACCTCTCGCGTCAGGAATCAGCTGGCGGATCCAACACCTGACAAATGTTCTTGAGCTCCGTGTGGAATTCCATGGCGTGCGCACCGCCCTCTCTACCAATACCCGACTCGCCAAACCCACCAAACGGAGTGCGCAGGTCACGGATCATCCATCCATTGATCCAGCACACTCCCGCGTTAAGCCTCTCAGCCAGGGTCCTGGCTCGTTTAGTATCAGCTGACCAGACGGTTGCAGCGAGTCCATAGCGAGTGTCATTGGCGAGCTCAATTGCGGCTTCATCGTCGTCAATCGGCACGACATGACAGCAGGGCCCGAATATTTCCTCTCTGACCGAGCGGCTATTCTCGGGCAGACCGGTCCAGATTGTGGGTTGGATCCAGGCACCTCGTGCCAAATCATCTTCCATCTCGGGAACCCCGCCACCTGTGATGACCTCTGCCCCTTCAGTTGCAGCACGGCGATAACATTGCAGAACCTTCTCCCGGTGTTCATGGCTGACCAGCGGACCCATCGTGGTGTCCGGCAACCTGGGGTCACCCAGGATCTGGCCCTCTGCGCGCCTCTTGAGTTGCGCCACAAACTCATCAAAAATCGATCGACTGACATAGACTCTCTCGGTGCCGAGACAAATCTGCCCGCAGTTATAAAACACTGACGCCGCTGTACCGGCAACAGCAGCATCCAGATTACAATCGTCCAGAATGATGGCTGCATTTTTTCCACCAAGCTCAAGGGACACGTCACGAATACCAACAGCGGCAGCCTGCATAATTGCAGTTCCGGTAACGGTTTCGCCCGTGAAGTTAATGGCATCGACATCCGGGTGACGCGTCAGGAACTCGCCCGTCGAATCCATGCCAAAGCCATTCACTATATTTATGACACCGGCCGGGAAGCCTGCTTCGTTAAAGATTTTGCCGAGCATGCTCGCCGTGGACGGTGTTTCCTCCGAGGGCTTCAATACGACGGTATTACCCCAGGCCAGTGCGGGTGCCAGCTTCCAGGTCGCCATGATCAGTGGCAGGTTCCACGGGCAGATGGCTGCAATGACACCTTTCGGCACACGCTGCGTATAGTTGTGCGCCTGTCGCCCGTCCGGTGTCTGCGTTTCAAAGGTCTCAGGCTCGTAATGCCCGGATGCGATATCAGCAAATGCGCGCAGCTGTTGTGCGCCGCGTGGAATCTCAATGTTGCTCACCGCAGAGATCGGATGGCCGCTATCAGCAATTTCTGCTGCGACAAATTCATCCTTTCGAGACAAAATCAGGTCGCACGCCTTGCGCATCAACTCATGCCGGTCTGCCATGCTCATTCGCGCCCACGGGCCATTGAGCGCACGGCGTGCCGCTGTGACAGCATCATCAACGTCATCTGCAGATGCTTCATGAACGATGGCGACCAGTTGACTGGTTGCGGGATCGGGCAGCTCAAATGTGGACGATGAAACCCGGTACTCCCCATCAATAAAATTCTTTACCTGACGGACTTCAGTCATTTCTGGGCTCCACGTTCACGACCACGGCGACTCTTTCGATCGGACGAATCAAATGCTTCCAGGAACCTGTCCACCACATGAGCGGCCCGGTGCTGTCTCTCCTCTGCGGTCGGTGAAGTTGGCCGCAAGTAAAGCTGTGCGATATACCAGTGGTGCAACAACATGCCGATAAAGAACTCAGCAGACTCATCGGCACTGCTGATATCCAGCAGATTGCGCTGGTTCAGCGCCTGCATATACTCGACCAGTAAATCGTGACTTCGTTGCGGCCCGCGTTCGTAGTACAAACGTGCGATGTCCGGAAACCGGTCGCGTTCGGAAATGATCAGTCCCAGCAGTTCGCGATGACGTTTCGAAAAAACCACACGCATACGCTGTTCCGCAAAACTGGTCAGCGCTTTGCGGATATCATCGGACGGCTCGAGTTCCGGCTCTTCCCTGTTCGAGACGACTGAATCAACGACAGCTCTGAACAATGCGCCTTTCGTCGGAAAATAACTGTAAAGCGTGGCCTTGGATCCGCCGGACCGCTCGACGATGGCATCGATGGACGTTTCACCGTAGCCGCCTTTAAGGAAAAGCTCGGTAGCGGCTTTCAATATCCGCGCCTGCCTTTCCTGCCCTCTTGTTGAGGCCGGTTCGGCTCCTGTACGACCGCGAGTAGCCTTGCGGCGCATTTTTTCACTTGTCTTTTTCATCTGACTCCCATCTTTTCTTGCTCATATTGTATCAGGTCGAAATGTACGGTACAGTACGTTTTGATCCAATCAACGGCCAGGGCGCGAGCATGACGACCTCAATCCAGAGTCTGGATGCGCCGCTCGCGCTGCGGATGCCAGATACCAAAGGGCTACCTGAAACGGCAGACTCTGCTACTGACGTGTCCGTAATACGAACCTTTGCACGAGCCCTTGAAGGTATGCAGAAAGAAGCCATCGTTTTGCGCGGCGGTGGCCAGCCGGCATGGCGTTTGATCTGCGACGAAGGACAATATCTGCATGGCACTGACCTGGCCCCACCGCCGCTCGCCTTTTTCTCGGCCGGCATGGCGTCGATATTCACGGCAGCCATTAGCAGAGAATTGAACAGATCAGGTCACAGTCACACCGGCCTGATCGTGGCGCAGGATGCTTATTACGGTATGCAGGGCTCGGCACTGCGCGGAACCATGACAGCATCTGCAGATTCGGTGGAATTGCGAGTGAGATTACCCGCTGACGTCCCGACCGGTGATTACCCAGACCGCTTGGCAACAGCAATTTCAGGCACACCTGTTGAATCGCTCATGCAAACGAGTCTCGCCGATACATTTTCTATTGAAAGAAATCATAAATTGATTGCCACCGGCGACGTCAACCAGTCCTGCTCGCCAAGGCCAGGCAACCCAGCGCCCCTGTTCGAGCGAACCGAATCATCCCGAGCGGAAACTTACCGCAAAGACATAGTGACGAAACTCGCATCGGCCGAGTCAGTATTCGACGCTGACCATGGTGTCGGCGCCGCACTCAAGGATCACCAGAAACGGACCCTGCTGATCCGATCGCAAGTCTCGCTGCGCGAAGACGGTTTGCAGCAAATTCGCGTACGGATTCATCGGCCCATTGGCAGTGTCTTTCAATTTCTGGTCGACGAGGGAGCGGATTGCAATGGCGGCGGGCATCGTGCGCCCGATGGACTGTCTTACGTCTCTGCCGGCATCGCATTTTGTTACATGACTCAATTGGGGCGATACATACAGATCACCAAGAGAGCAGTCGAAAACTACAACGTGGTGCAGGACACGCGCTTCGATCTTGGGCGCGGCACTGTCTTGCCGGTCGACACGCATGTATACCTGAAAACCGAAGAAGACGAAGCAATCTGCAGAAAAATCGTTGATATGGCGGAGCAAACCTGCTTTTTGCACGCCGCCTGTCGAACGTCGAACACGACGAAGTTGTGCATCGAAACCGATGCATCAGTGAATAAGGTGGTGGCTGAGGCTGCCGCGACAAAACGAGTGGAGGGTTAGTAAATGAGTCAGGTGATATGGCTGGCAACCGCAGCATTGGTTCTGGGCGCATTGGCAATCTTGCCCGGCACCCTGGGCATAGCGGTTCTTACACACAAACTGGCGGCAACGGCGGCAGGTGCCCGGCTGATTTACGAACAGTCAAAATGGGCCGTGCTGGTTTCTGCCGTTTTGATAGTGGGTGCCGTTTATTCAGCTCTGCAGCAAGACTCTCTGTCCATCACTCTCGCCGCTATCGTCGTCGCGTACATAGGGATTCTCATCTTCGGCTTCCTGATGCATGTAGGGCTCCTCTTTCGGCCAGTTCGCGAGCCGATTTTCATCAGTATCGAGCAGGCGATTGAAAAATTCGGTGCTGACGAAGAAGTGATAGGCGTCGTAGACGCTGATGGCAAGCCTTTTGCTTTCATCACCAGCCTGGCACGGCGACCCCACGTCGTGTACCAGCCCGACGGAGACGAACCGTTCATTATGAGTCATTGCATACTCTCGCACAGCTCAATGTCCTACGCGACGCGAGGTGATTTCAAGCAACCCGATATCCTTGTGGTTGCAGTGAAGGCGAATAACATGGTTTGCTATGAAAAAAACAAGCGCTGTGCTGTGGTCCAAATCCAGAATCGATCCCGACGAGGGGAAATCAATCTGGAAACACTGTCCACGGTCTCCGTCAAACTGAAGACCTGGCAAGCCCTGTACCCGAAATCACGAATCTGGAATCCGACCGGCGCATGCATTGATGGCGAACTTGCCGGGAGACAGCTGACCATGATTCCGTATTACAACAAGATATTTTGGTATGTATGGGCTGATTTTCATCAAGCCACGAAGGTGTACTCTGTGTCACCGGGAGACACTAATATCCCTGCAGAAGAAGCGGCATGAAAGACACGGCTTCCTATGCTGACATTCCCGGTACCTACGTTATGGATGGGGCGCACTGTCGCCATGGATATCACCTCAACATGTTTTGCATGTCATTGAACAAGAAGAGCAACAGAGAAAGCTTTCGCGGGGATGAGAAAGCGTATCTGGGCCGCTTTCCAATGACCCCCGCACAACGCCAGGCCGTGATCGCCCGGGACTGGCTCGGCATGCTTCGTCTGGGCGGCAATATTTACTATACCTTCAAGCTCGCAATCTTTGATGGCATCTCCATGCAGGCAGTGGGTGGTCTGATGTCAGGTATCAGCGAAGCCGAATTCCAGCAGATAATGGTCGCGGGGGGCAAAAATCCGGCCGGCGATCCCAACAAGAGGAAGCGGTAAAATCGCCAGAGTCATCGCAGGTGTAGGCACGTCACACGTACCGTCCATTGGGGCTGCCATCGACAATGGCAGGACGGATGATTCGTACTGGAGGCCGCTTTTCTCGGGCTATGCCGCAGCGCAAGACTGGATCAGCAAGACCAGACCCGACATCGCCATCATCGTATACAACGATCATGCTTCGGCATTTTCGCTGCAGCTGATTCCTACCTTCGCAATTGGAGTGGCGGCGGATTTTATGCCGGCCGATGAGGGATACGGCCCTCGCGAAGTTCCAGTGGTCAAGGGTCATCCGAAATTTGCCTGGCACCTGGCGGAATCACTCATTCTTGACGAGTTCGACATGACCATCGTAAACGAGATGGATGTTGACCACGGGCTGACGGTGCCACTCTCCATCATGTACGGCCAGCCGAATGAGTGGCCCGTCACGGTCATTCCATTGTGCGTCAACGTCATCCAGTATCCCCCACCCACGGGCCGCCGTTGTTACGCATTGGGGAAGGCGATTCGTCGCGCTGTTGAATCTTACGACGAAGATCTGCGGGTGGTGATTTTCGGCACCGGCGGCATGTCCCATCAACTCCAGGGAGAGCGAGCGGGTCTGATCAACGAGGAATTCGATCGCAAGTTTCTTGATGATCTGACGCAAGACCCGCAACGCCTGGCGGACATCCCGCACGTGGAATACATCCGCGAAGCGGGTTCAGAGGGCATTGAATTGGTCATGTGGATGATCATGCGGGGCGCTCTGGACGACCACGTCAAAGAAGTTTACCGGCATTACCACGTCCCCGCGTCGAATACGGCCGCCGGCCTGATTATTTTTGAGAATGACGAAACTACGGGAGGTAAGTCTTGAGCGGTTTTATCTGTGATCCATACTCACGGGAACTCGATTCCGATCCGTTCCCTGTCTACAAACGCTTGCGCGATGAATATCCCTGTTACTGGAGTGAACCCGGCGACTGCTGGATGCTGACACGGTATGCAGACGTTGCCAGCGCCGCCCGGAACTGGGAAGTATTTTCATCCGCCAGCGGGAACATGCTGGATGACATACCGGAGCGTACGGGCGTCACGCTGGGCACAACTGACCCACCCCGTCACGATCGCATGCGAGCATTGATACAATACGCCTTCGGCAGACAACAGAACGAGTATCTTGTTGAGCCCACGCGGACGATGGCGAATGCTGCTATTGAGCGGATATTTGATACAGGTCGTATCGAATTCATCTCTGACTTTTCGAGCCCCATTACGATTGGCGCTCTATCCTATCTATTGGGTATTCCGCAAGACCATGCGGAAACACTGCGCATTCATGTCGTGCAAATCCTGCAGACGGACCCTGAAACGCGCAAGAAAACCCAGGAATCCCTGGATTCATTCCAGTGGCTGAAAGAATATACCGAAACGTTACTCGATGAACGCCGCAAGAAGCCGACCGATGATTTGCTGACTTACATACTGCAGGCAGAAATCGATGGTGAGAAACTTCGGGATTTAGAGATTCAGATGACTTCACTGACGCTGATCATGGCGGGCGTTGAATCAGCATCCAGCTTCATGGCAATGCTGGCCCTTAATCTTGCTGATCACCTGGATGCGCAGCGTCGGGTGGTGAATGATCCGCAATTGATGCCCCAGGTAATTGAAGAATCCTTGCGTTATAACACCTCAGCCCAGCGTTTTCGCCGCACGGCCACGCGGGACTTCGAACTCCATGGGCAGACTATCCGTGCCGGCGACAAGGTCCTTAACTGTTACGGTGCAGCCAATCGGGATGAGCGCCAGTTTCCTGATCCGGACACCTATGACATCGATCGACGGCCGAAGCAACACCTGGGTTTAGGCACTGGCAAACACGTGTGCATTGGTGCGCCTTTTGCGCGGATGATCGTCAGGACGGCCATGACCGAGTTCCACAGACGCATCCCTGAGTATCATCGGGCTGCCAGTCATATCGACTGGATTCCTTCCACTACGTTTCGCAGCCCGGTGGCCCTTGATCTGGAGTTTTCCTAGCAGCCTGTTGAAAAACCAATCAGGAATCCCGTATCGCGCGCATCACCAGATTCTCGAGCAAGGTAATCTTGAAGTGATTGTAATTCAGCGGTACCGCGCCACGCGCGGCCGATCCACCCGCCAGTTTGGCCGTTTCTTCATCCTTCGCACTGCCTTTAGCAATGTCTTCAGCCACCGTCATGCGACGCGGCACGCACTCCACTCCCCCGCAGGCAATGCGAATATCCTGAATGACATCGTTCTCGACCCGCATTGCCGCAGCCACATTGACCAGGGCAAAGTCCCAGGTATTTCGATCGGCAACCTTTTCGAAGTAAAACGTTGCGCCGGACCAGGTATTCGGGATGCGAATCGTTGTCAGGATTTCACCGGGCCCAATGACAGTCATGCGTTCGATATCGACATCGGGGCCAATGAAAAACGCCTCTGCTGAAACAATCCGCTCGCCATCCTTGCTTTGAATCACCATGCTGGCATCCAGAACCACCAGGGCCGGTGCCAGGTCTGAAGGCGAAACCGCGACGCAACGATCGGCCCCGAACAGGCAATGTTCACGATTCATGGCCTCTGGCGTATCGGCATAGCAAGTGCTGCCGCCCGCGCGGTAACAATCAAGGCCGCTGCGGTAATACCAGCAACGAGTGTCCTGGCAGACGTTGCCGCCGATCGTGCCGACGTTTCTTATTTGTGGACTTGCCACTCGCGATGCGGCATCGGCCAGCACACCGTAAAAGTTTTGGATGAGCGTGCTTTCTTCAATTTCCGTCACGGTCACCAGGGCACCGATCTCGAGCCCGTCCTCCGTTTCGCGCATGCCGCGCATCGATTCAATCCGCGACAGATCAACAACGGCAGTGGGGCGCTTGGCCCGATCCTTGAACCAGTCGAGGCTGTCCTGCCCCCCTGCGATCAACCAGCCGTCCGACCCAAGCTTGTCGACCAGGTCGAGCGCGCCCGCAATGTCTGCCGGCCGGTAGAGTTCAAATCTTGTCATCATGTCTTTTGCCACAGCCGTCTCCTGTTCAGAATGTGTAAACCTGCAGTGGCTTGTGAGACTGCTCTCGTCCAGCAATCGCGTTGATAATCATGTCTGGCACAATCGGTGTGCGATTGAAGTAATGCCCGCCGAGTGCATCGGAGATCGCACAAATCAATGCAGAAGCGGCACAGCCCATCACCGGTTCCCCCATGCCACGGATGCCCATCGGATTTTGTGGATCCGCAATGTCGACCGCATCCGAGCCCAATCTTGAAGGCACGTCGAGATACGAAGGTGGCTTCGCCTGGTGAAAGCCAACATTTGCAGGCAGACCGTTTTGCGGGTCATAGACGATTCGTTCCGTGCTGGCCAAACCGATGCCCATGACAGCACCGCCTTTCACCTGGCTCGCCAGCCCGAGCGGGTGAATCACTGTGCCACAATCGATGACCCCATTGTATTCGAGAATTTCGAACTTACCTGTCTCTGTATCGAGTTCGATCACCATGAAACCGGCGGCCAGCGCGGGTGGCGACCCGTCGAGTGCGTAGTTGTCTTTGGCAACGCCGATCAGCCCCGTCCCGGCAATGGCCGTCGCCGACGCACGGGTCATTGGATGCAGATCATCGGGAATCTCATGGCCTGCGTATTTCCCGCCCATATCAATGGCGCGTTGCGCCGCTTGCGAATATGTCAGCTTCTTTGCAGCATCTGCCTTCGAGAATACGGTCTCTTCGCCGAGCTCATATTCATCGGCCGACCCACCGAATTCTGCCGCCGCAATCTCCAGCAGTTTTTGTCGGGCATCCATCGCTGCAGCATGATTGCTGCGCGACATGGTGAAACTGGTGTTACTACCGAACTGACCGAAATTCCAGGGCAGGTGCTTGCGTGTGTCGCCACGCTCAATGACACAGTTCTCCCATTTGCAATGCAACACCTCTGCCACGATGCGGGACGTTGCCGCATAAGAGTAAGTGCCGAGGTTTCCCACGCCCGAATGTATGTGAAGTCGTCCGTCGGGTGCGATGCGCAGCAGACCGTCGAATCCGGCCGCGCCGGCTGAATGATAGGCCTGGCCGATACCGACACCGATCACCTTCGACCCATTGCGTTCCCCGCTACGCTTCTTCGTCTGCTCCCAATTGAATGCCAGGGCCCCCTTGTTCAATGCTTCGGTCTGGTACGCACTGGTCACAGACCGCTGCCTGCCGCCGAAAATGGTGTCGTTATTCGGTGCATTGATTCTGCGAATCTCGAGTCTGTCGATGCCAAGCTCCCTGGCAGCCTTGTCCAGCAAGGGCTCCATCACCATCGCAATCTGATTTTGGCCCGGACCTCGCTGTGCCCCGCCGGGCGGTGTGTTGGTCAAAACGGGAATGCCGCGATACTGCATGGCATTGGGCTGATAGCAGATCGAGACGGCTCCTGCCGCACTGTTGAAATCAGGGAATCCACCATGCGGCCCACCGGATTGCACGATGTACAAATCGACGGCGGTTACTTTTCCATTCCGGGCGACACCAACCTTCACTCGTCCCTGGAAACCCGCACGATTCGAGCCCAGGTAATATTCTTCGGCACGACTGATGCGCATCATTACCGGGCGACCAATCTTCTTCGACATGTGCGCGGGCAGCGCCATGATCGGGTACGGTGCTCCTTTGGAGCCAAAACCACCGCCACAGTATTCAGCGATATAGACAAGATCCTCAGGTTCAATGCCGATATAGGCCGCCAGGCCCGGAATCATGAAACTCTGGCTTTGCGACGAACCGAAAAGAAAACACTTGCCATTCTCCCAGTAAGACATCGCACTCCTGGGTTCCATGCTGTGGTGCGAATTGCTGGCGGTGACAAAAGACTCGTCATAGACCACTGCCGCCGCAGAAAACTCCTGCTCCAGGTTGCCGTAAGACCATTCGCTCACTGCTTTCCCCGTCATGGGGAACTGGTCCGTATCGGCCGAAGCGAAGTCCCGCGCGGTCCACTTCAGCTCCTGCAGCGGTATGCCTGCGTTCGCCACATTGCCTTTCACTTGTGCATTGGTACCACCAGGGTAAAGACTTTGCAGCGGGTCGAGCACGAAATCCAGCGGCTCAATATCGTAGCGAATCTTTTCCAGCGCATCGGCAGCCGTCGTTTCATCGATCGCAGCGACCGCAAGAATCGGATCGCCGACATAATGCGGGTTGTTGGTCAGAATCGCTTGCGCCGCACCTTCCATGGCCGGTACGTCATCGGCAGTCAGCACACCGACGACACCGTCCATCGCCAATGCATCACTGACATCGATATTCGAGACCCTGGCATGCGGCATCGGGCTTAAGAGCAGCTTGCAATACACCATGCCTTCGGCACGGAAATCCTCGGCGAATTTCGCCTTGCCGGTGACTTTGCCACGGATATCCGGTGGCGTGAAATTTTTTCCCAGCAGGGTGTAAGCCATCTCAAATCACCTCCGCTGCGCGCATTACGGAATTAAGATAGTGATCATAGGCACCGCAACGACAAAGATTGCCGGATAGTGCTCTGCGCGCTTCCTCTCGCGTTGGCCTGGGGTTTTTCTCAAGCAGCGCCACCGTCGACATGATCTGTCCCGGCGTACAAAAGCCACACTGCGGACCCAGTTCATCGATAAACGCCTGCTGTATTGGGTGCAACTCGCCATCGGGCCCTTGCAGACCTTCAATCGTACGCACCGATCGTGCACCCACTGTGTGGGTTAATGTGGAACATGAATAATGTGTCACGCCGTCGATCACCACGGTACAGGCACCGCATTCGCCACGATCGCAGGCCAGTTTGGTCCCGGTGAGCCCCAGCTTGTAACGCAATGTCATGGCCAGCGTCTCGTTGGGTAGAACGTCGACACGACGAATCTTGCCGTTGATATGCAATGAAATCAGTCGCTCAACGCTACCTGCCGCGGGTCCCTCGCCCGGGGTGCAGCCAGAAAGGAAATATGCGGAAGATGCCGCAACGGCACCGGAAGCAATAACACCTTTGATGAACGCGCGCCGGCTTGAGCGGCATCTCGTCAATTGGGGCTCATCTGCCTCAGTCGGCGAACTCCCCGAAAAGAAAGTCGTGGGATCTTTCATTCTGATTACCTCCGCGCCAATCGACTGACACTAGACAATTTATCGTTGTGGGTAAAGGTTAAGAAATACTAGCGCCGCAACGCCGAACGATCCCAGAATTCATCGAGCTGGCCTTCAAGGTGAAGAGCACGAAAAAATGAATACGGATCACAACCAATTTTGGTAATGACGGATGGGCTGAAATCGCGATCCAACACTCGTCGCAAGTACGGGGCCCGCGTGTAATTTTTCGCATCATGCAGCCACATGTCGGCATGCAGATACCCTTTATCGTCCATGAAGAAGTGTTCTATCGTATAGGCGCTTGCGGAAATGGGCTGACCGCGCGTGCTCATGAACGCAGGATTCAGATGGGTGGTCGTCACCACCAACGTCTGCCCCTGCCACTCTCCACTTGAAAAGCCGAGGGAGGAACTGGTCGCCGAATCCGGAAACTCACGACCATCGAGGTAAATCCGACGCACATAATCCGCACCGTACATGACCACGATGTAATCTTCGCCGTTAATAATTTCCATCGGGTACGGCATGCCGGACGCCATCACCACGCCCATTGCGCCACAACGGCTGTTGCCGTTATCCATCTCCAGGTAGCTATCGATCGTTGCCTGTCCTTGCGGCGTCATGGCATAGTCCAGTTTGCGTATCGCGCCTTTGCCAAATGCCCGCCGCCACACGCCTTGCAGATCGACGGGTTCCGGCGGCAAGTCATCAGAGACGATTCGGTCCACAGCGCGGCTGCCGGAAAATTTTCCGCCCTTCATCGGCTTGCCGAGGAAATCGATGGCACCGTTGTGATCCACTTCACCTTCGAGCCTACCGAGTGCATTAATTTTTCCGGAAAACGTGCTGAGGTGTTCCGTGTCCCACCCCGTCGCCCAATGCAGGTCGAAGGCGAACTCGTTGCCGCTCACCCTGACATCTGCCGGGCCGTCATAGACCCAGGCGACAACCTTGTCGCCTTGCGCCTCAAACGTAACATCCACGTGCGATGTTGTGCCGCCAATAGCAAACCCATGGGTCACAATGTCCCAATCACCGATAAGATCAGTGTTTTGCGCGTATCCAGTCGCGCTCACAAAACCAGCAAGAAGAATTGCAAAAATTTCGGCTTTTGGCTTACGCATGCTCACCCCTTCACTGTTCGATGCCGGCCGTTAACGTATGCGCGAGTTCCGCTGCCGCCATGCTCTCGTCGTTGCTGCCTTGTTCAAATTCAATTTCAATTTTCAACTCGACTCTGTCGGCCACTGCCGGTATGAATCGATCCAGACCAAAATCCGATCGCTGTAAATAACCGGACGCAGAAAAGCCAATGGCGGGTTTAGACGAGATCGGATTGACCATCGCGCCATTAATCCTGACTGTCAGTATCAATGGCTTTGTTATGCCGCGAATCGTCACCTGCCCGCTCAAGGCCCCCTCGGATTCACTGATGGCTTCATAGCTGTCTGCAACAAAAACGATATACGGAAACTTCGCGGCATTAAAAAACTTGGGCGAAGCCAGTTCCTTGTCAAAAAACGGAATGTTGGTACGGATTGAATCCGCATCAACGACGATACGCACGCGAGTTTTTTCCATCGCGCCGGTATTCAGCTCCAGCTCACCATCAATCTCTTTGGCACGCAACAATGGATAGGACAGTCCCTGATGCAGGTAGGAAAAAGTCACGTAGGTGTGCGATTTATCGACCGAGTAGGTGCCAGACGGTATCCCAAGACCGCTGTCACTTGCTGTTTGCGTTTGCGGCGACTCATCACTCGTACAAGCCATGAACGTCCCCAGGAAAAGAACTGCAAGGAGTGCCCGAAAACTATTCATGCCGTTATCCTGCTATTCATGGTGTCAACAAGCCAGGGAACCTCTGATTTATTCTGGACGAAGTAGATTGGGAGTCAAAATATTCAGATTCAAGGCGCGGATCGCCCGTAATGGCTAGCCATTGCGAAGATTCGCAACGCCGAAGCTGGATATTTTGGGCCCAAGATACGAGTTCACGAATAGATCAGAGGTTCCCT
>JADFNG010000098.1 GCA_022563505.1 Pseudomonadota bacterium
CGGGGTGACTTGGGCGATTCGAGCTGGAGCTATGAAGGCTTCTTCTCCTATGATCGAGGCATCGGTTTCCAATCGCAGCCAATCCTGCTTGAGCCACATTTCGAATTGTCGATCCATAACATTCGCTTGAATGCCGATGGCGAGGTGATTTGTGGAATTAGCGGCAATACATCCAGTATCGGTTTCGGCTTCATCACGGCTGAACAGTGCGTGCCCTGGGATTTCAATCGTGACGAACTGTTCACGGGCGGCCCGACCGGCGAAGGCGTATTCAGTGAAGAGGAAGAAAATTTCTTCATTGGTAACCGCACCAACCGAACCGTTGTTGAGCAAAAAATGTGGAGTGTATTCGCAACCGGTGACCTGTTCGAATTCCAGGGTCGTACGATCGGTGCTGCAGTCGGTGCCGAGTTCCGCGAAGATACGATCTCCTCGCAAAACGATATTGTTGGCGTACTTGCACTGAACGCAGCGGAGAATCCACTGCAGGAAGGCGAGACCATCGGCAGTCGCGATCTCATTGAGGTATTCGCCGAAATCAACATTCCCATTCTGGATAATCTTGATTTTGATGGTGCTATTCGTTTCACGGACGAAGAAAACTTCGGCAAGGAAACCACCTGGCGCGCACGTGCATCGTGGGCCCCGACGGATTACCTCGCGTTCAGTGCGACTCACGGTACCTCTTTCCGTGCACCGAACTTGCGTGAGCAGTTCCTGGCGGATCAGTTCGGCGGTATCGGTGGTCTGAATGACCCGTGTAATAACGCGAACATTCAGCAGGCGGTAAATGAAAGCGGCGATCAGGATTCCCAGGTCCAGCTCGTTATCGGCAACTGTGTTCTGGCCGGCGTTCAGTTTTCGGACTCCGACGGTAACGGCTTCCTGGATACCACCCCGCTGGGTGCATCCGGTACGACGACGATTCCGATTGCAACAGGCGGTAACGCTGATCTGAAGGCGGAGACATCCGAGACGGATACATTTACCGTCAAGTTCTCTGCACCGTGGTCGGATGCTTACGATTTCGATATTGCTGTCAGCTATTTCGACATCGTCATCAACAATACGGTGGCGGAGCCGGAAGCCTCGTTCATCCTCAACGGATGTTATGGAGATCCAACGTTCACGAATCTGGACAGCCCCTTCTGTAGCCTGATCACGCGTCTCGGCAGTGGTGTTAACCCTGCGGCTAACTTCATCAACTTTGTGGATGTATCGTTCGTCAACATCGGTGAGGAAACCGCCAAGGGTATCGACATCAACACCCGTCTGAGTTTCGATCTGTTTGACTCCGGTATTGAAGCAACCTGGGCAACGGTCACCACCAAGCTGATCGAGCGGGAAATCGAAACGTTCGAGCCGGCCGATCGCGATGACAACGTTGGCGAGATCGGTTTCCCGGAATGGAAGTTCACCTCCACTGTCGCGCTGACGTTCAATGACTGGTCATTCATTATGCAGAATCGTTTCATCGACGAAGGCCAGCAGGACGATAGCCAGGTCCTGACACCGGGTGCGGGTCGATTCTCTGCAGATGGTATCGGATCACGCGACGTCGATTTCGTCGACAGTGTCTGGTACACGGACGCTTCCCTTACGTTCTCTCAGGACACGTGGTCTGCAACAGCAGGTATCAGCAATGCTTTCGACAAGTCACCCCCATTGATTCACTCATTTGAGGGTCCGAATCGAAACAATGCAGTGTCAGCATCTGGCTACGACTTCTTTGGTCGTACCCTGTTCGTGAACGCATCAATAAGCTTCTAAATCTGAATTGATTTGGAATATGAGCGGTGCGTCTTCGGACGCACCGCTTTTTTGCGCGCGACAAACGTGCCTATTTGAGGCGTTTGACCCTGACGGTCCGATCGATGGACACAATACGCATGCGGTAGCCGCCGGTTCTGCTCTTCCACATTTCGACAGGAATATTTTCCATTTTCCTTATTTTCCGCCGGATGTTTTGATCGTCATCACCGATCTGCCTCCAGACCTGGCCGTTATCGAGCCAGAATCTCAGGCTGCCGACGCCGATGACATCGAAGGACACGATTCTTGCGCTGATTCGATCTGCGTTTCTGCCGACATCCTCGCCAGGGGAAACCTGCTCGGCACCCAGTTCTTTTGGCACAGTGGCGGTGCTCGCGACGCTTTCTTTGCGCTGCTTATCGGCTGCAATTTCAGATCCAATGGATTCCACAACCTGCGGTGCAGCAGTAGCGACCTCGACGGTGGCGCCAGATGCAATCTCAACTGTCGCATTGGCGGCGGTCACCGGCTTGGGCGGGCTTGGCGCCGGTGCTTCGGTTACAGCAGGCAGTGCTTCTGCAGCTTGCGGCGCGTGACGCAATGCATCCTCCAGACATACAATGCGGTCGCCAACTGTCGCAATCGTTGCGCACCGGGCGATGATATCTTCATTATTCGCCAGCACCGGTTCGCTGAGGATACTGGTTATGGCGCAGAAAAGGAGTGTGCGCTGTGTGCGAGTCACGGGCATAATTTATTCTCTGGTTTCGGTCGCTAGCGACTATTATGCGTGCATCGGCGAAAAAGTGAACCGGGAAACATCCTCAATTACGCGAGGGCGGGCATTCTACTCCCTGCGCAGTGGTTGCCACTTCCAGTAGGTAAGGGAGTGCCACAGCCACTCCACCGGTCCGAATCGGTTCCGGTGAACGGCTGCGCCGGCGCTTCGGGTTCTCGTGCGGTCGTGGGATGATTGTCTGGTGTTGCACGCATTGCGTGCTCTCCACCTCGGTCGCGCCTCAGGAGACGCTCCTACAGAAATGCCGACAGGAAAATTGTAGGAGCGTCTCCTGAGGCGCGACCCGCTTGAGCCTGGTTACGCGCGACTCCTGATATCAATCGTCCAACACGATAGAAACCCGCCGATTGTGCTTGCCCTTTTTCTCGACTTTGCCAAGTCGCACGGCACCGACTTCTGCAGTGGATTTCAGATGTGTGCCACCGCAGGGTTGCAAATCAACACCTTCGATCTCAAGTAGCCGAATCTTGCCGGCGCCTTTCGGCGGCTGCACCGACAGGGTGCGCACCAATTCCGGCTTTGCCGCGAGTTCTTCATCCGTGATCCAGCGGCAGGTGATTGGGTGATCATCGGCAACCAGTGCTTGCAAAGCACTGTTTACAGCCTCTTTATCGACCGGATCCACCATATCGAAGTCCAGGCGACTTTTCTCGGCGCCAATGCTGCCGCCCGTAACACCGTATTGCAGTACAGAGCCCAGCAAGTGCAGTGCGGTATGCATGCGCATGTGTCGATAACGGCGGTCCCAGTCGATCTCAATATTCACGCTTGTTCCGCTGCCGGGGAGCGAATCTCCTTCTGCCACGAGGTGGCGGATTTCGCCGCCATCGCCGTAGACGGTATTGATGATCGTGGCGTTGCCGCCGTCCCAGCTCATGCGACCCGTGTCGCCGGGCTGGCCACCACCGGTCGGGTAGAAAATAGTGCGCTCCAGCAAGACCGCGCCGTCGCCGGAATCCGTGACGGTTGCCTGACATTCACGGAGATAGGAGTCGTCTCTGAACAGAATTTCGGTCATCGTTGCTTGTCCTTGTTGGTGTTTGTTGCACCGTTCGAGATTTTGTTCATGCAATGTACCTTTCTCGCACGCCCGGGGGAAATGTCAGGCTGACAGTGTGCGTCGATCCTGCCATTATGTGGTTGCTCTCGGCAACGCTGACCAGCGAGTATTTTTTGCATTAGCGAATCCCAATGACTCCCTCACGAACCACTTGGCAACAAATCGACCCTCCCGGTCGATACTTCATCAAGATGCAGGGCTTGCGGAATCATTTCGTTATCGTCGACGGTCGCGCGGATCCCTACCATCCGGGCCGAAGTGAAATTGTCCACATATGCGATCCGCAAACAGGAGTGGGTGGCGATCAGCTGGTCATCATCGAGCCGCCCTCACCGGAGGGTGAAAAGTCCGGCGCATACGCATTCATGCGCCTCCTCAATGTTGACGGGCGCGACGTCGAAGCCTGTGGAAATGCAACGCGCTGCATCGCCTGGCTGCTGATGCAGGAGTCCGGAGTCGATGCGCTTAAAATAGAAACGCGAGCCGGTGTACTTGAGTGCCAGCGCGAGGGCGACATGCTGATCAGCTGCATGATGGGCAAGATCAGCATGGATTGGCAGAAAATTCCCTTGTCCCGGCAGCAGGATACTTTGCATCTCGACATTGAGGTGGAGGAACTCAGCGATCCGGTTGGTTTGAATATCGGTAATCCACATGCGGTGTTTTTCGTTGACGATCTGGATAGCATCGATCTGCAACGACTGGCGCCATCTGTGCAGAAAAACAAGCTCTTTCCGGAGGAAGTGAATGTTGGCCTGGCGCAGATGATCGATGCTGAGAATATGCGGCTTGTGGTGTATGAAAGAGGAGCAGGCCTGACAACGGCTTGTGGCAGTGGTGCCTGTGTGGCGGTCTTCGCGGCCATCGTCAGGGGGTTGACCAAGTCGCACACGATGACGGTCCTGATGCCTGCCGGTCCGGTTGGCATAGAAATACGTCCCGATGATACGGCGGTGATGACGGGCCCCGTTGATTTCTGTTTTACGGGGCACCTGCCAAAAGAATGATGGTATCGAGGCAGCGATTAAATGGGGGAAAACCGAGGCGCGACCACGCCCTGCCCTCACCCCATCAAACTAAGAACAAGAAACCCGATCGTGGAAACCCCGGCCGCCAGCAACGCGTACGGCAATTGCGTACGCACGTGATCGATATGATCCGTGGCCGAAGCCATTGATGCGACCACCGTCGTATCGCTGATCGGCGAGGCATGGTCACCGAAAATCGCTCCGGAGATGGCTGCGCCGAGGAGCATCGGAGTCGATAAATCGGGTGTCACCGCAATCGGAATGGCGATGGGAATCATGAGCGCAAACGTTCCCCAACTCGAGCCTACAGAGAAAGCGATGAATGCTGAGACGAGGAAAATGAGGGGCGCGAGCAGGAATGTTGGTACAGCGGCTCCCGCCACACCGGCAATATACGCTCCGGTTCCGAGTAGACGAGCCACATCGCCCAACGCCAGCGCGAGCAGCAGAATTGCCGCAATTGGCAGCAAATCGCCGGCGCCCTTCATGAAGATACGCATCAATTCGTTCACCGTACTTTTGCCGCTGCCGAGTATCATGATCCAGGCAACACCGATAGCGATGCAGATAGACCACAGGATGGCCGTCGATCCGGAGCCTTGAATCAAATCGCCGTCGCCAGTGATGTACAGGCCAACGGGCATGGTAAGAATCATCACCAGAATCGGCAGCACCATGTAAAGGGCAGACGGAATATCTTCAGGTCGTTCACCAACAGGTGATTGTTCTGCCGACGTATCCATCAGGGGCGTGGCGTTTGGCCACAACAGTTCGCCGCCCCGTGTCCGTTCTTCCGCGGCTTTCATAGGACCAATATTAAAGTCTTTCCAGATCACGATACCCGCCAGTGCGACGGCGGCAAAGGCATAGAGGTTGTATGGAATGGAGGCGATAAATATCTCCAGTGGATTGTCAACGCCGGTTGATGCGACCAGGCCGATGATGACCGCGCCCCAGGCGTTCAGGGGAATCATTGCGCAGACGGGTGCGGAGGTCGCGTCAATCAGGTAGGCCAGCTTCTCGCGGGAAACCTTGTAGCGGTCGAACAGTGGGCGGCTGACCGAGCCCGCTACGAGCAAAGTAATATTGGACTCGACAAAAATTACGATGCCGACGAACCAGGCAAGAATCTGGGCTCTAACGCCCGTGTGAACCCAGCGCCGTGTTTCAAGAAAGTGAACAAAGCCACGGACGCCGCCGGAATGTTCGATCGTGCCGATAAGGGATCCGATGAGCAGTGTGAACAGTAGAACGCGTGCATCGCCCGGGTCGCCGAATACATCAATCACACCATCAAGGCTTGCCGCTACACCGGTGACGGGATTGAAACCGCTTAATATTGTAAACCCCATCCAGATGCCGGCAAACAGCGATAACATGACCTGTTTGGTCCAGATCGCCAGAATAATGGCGATGATGGGAGGTAAAATGGTTACCCAGCTTGGATCACTCATGTTTTCTTCTTCTTGGTGTGACGGCAGGCGTCACCATAGCGTTAATACAGTCTGATGACGAATTCTCGCACTTACCGTTTGTGACTGAGCCTGAACGCCGCAAGGAACGCCGAAAGATTCGTGCCCAGCGCGGCAGAAATTGCATGAAAATATCCGGATCTGCCGTCGGCTGTCCGGTTGCGGGATCTCGGGCGTGCAGATGCAAAATGGCGGCGCCTGCTTTAGCGGCATCGAGCGATTGCTCTGTAATTTCATCCGGCGTTATTGGCAGATGCTCGCTCATTGTCGGCGTATGAACGGAGCCGGTGACGGCACAGGTAATGAGGACTTTATTTTGCAAAACTCGAAGCCTCTGTCTTTGCCGGTGGTGGTCGCGCCTCAGGAGACGCTCCTATAAAATTTCTATTGGCACTCCTGTAGGAGCGTCTCCTGAGGCGCGACCACTCAATTATTCGTTTACCGCATAATCATCACCGTAGAATTTGCTGGTACTGCGTGTATGAAACGTAATCGCCTTGATTGGTTCGTAGTTCGGTTTACCAAGCCCAGGCAACGTGTCGAGGATTTCATCCTCCCAGACATACACGGCCATCGGAAAGGAAATGCGCGCGGAGGACGTCTGTGAGCCATCGAGTGGTTTACCCACCCGGTGCGATGTCGATGGCAGTCGATCATTGCTGATGCGCTGCATGTAATCGCCGGTATTGATGATGATGGAGCCTTTCGGCGCGTCCAGTCGTATCCATTTGCCGCTACGCTGATTCCAGACTTGCAGGCCACTTTCGCTCGGCGCCGGCAGTATCGTAAAAAGATCCACGTCCTCGTGACCGAGCAAGCGGCCGCCGCCGGCGGCATCGTCATGCGCCTCGATCGGCGGATAGTAATTGAGACGCAACCCAAAATTCGTCTGCTCAAGTTTCTGGTCGTACAAGTGCGGGTCGCAGCCGAGACCCTGAAACATGGCCTGTGTAATCGGCTTAAAGAGCTTCTCGTGTTCGAGGGCCAGGCGCCTGAACACGGGTTCGTATTTGACGTCCGGCCAGAACTCCTCCGGCTTCAATGGTGTCGTACGGGATTGCGGCATGTCGAATGCACGCCGGCACCAGACCCAGCCCTCGACCAGATCCGGATGAATGTTGCTGGTTTCCTTGATTGGGAAATAGCCCTGACTAACCGACCCATGCCGTTTGGCGCGAAAGCGCATCTTGTCTTCGAGTGAAATCGTGGTGAACAGTTCTTCCACCCGTTCGTGCACGTCGTCATAGAGCGCGGCATCGACACCGTGTCCCGTGATAATAGAAAAACCGATTTCCTGAACCGCCGCGCCGAACTCCTCTGCAAACTTCGCTCTGTCTTTCGCGTTGCCGTGCAGATACGGGCTTATATCAAAAGTGCATATTTCATAGTCATCATCGAATTCATCAGACGGGCTTTCGGCGAGTCGATAGGTATGAGCCTTGGTCACCTGGTCGTAGCGGGTGAAGTCCTGATTGCTGGCGTTGACGTCGTGCGTGGTCATGGGCTCCGCTCCGGTCGGTTTTCGAGCCTGTTCTCTGGCTATACCCGATCATAAACGTGTAGTGACCATTCTTCGAGTCCGGCGCCCCGGTGATCCATGTCATGTGCCGTCCTGCGTAACAGCGATTTGTGCTGTAAAGCGCCCTTGGGTACTCTCTCTGCTCTGATACATAACATTGAAATGTGGAGCAAGTAATGCAGCTAAGAAGAACAGGGGCACTCATTGGCATTGCGGCAATGCTTGGATTGTCGGTCCAGGTCGCCGCAGAGACATTGGCGGAAGACGCAAAAAAATACCGGGTATCGATCATGACGACATTAAAAGGTCATATCGGTGCAGCCTCAATGACGGTTCGTGGGCTGGTTGACGACAATGGGCAACTCGCAGGCCACGCAGCCGGGCTGGTCAGTGGTACCGCCGAACTGAACAACATTTTTCAGGAAGGCTCAGCGGTTGACGACTCTGAAGCATTGCCTTCGATTTGGGAGCAGCCGGAGAAGTTTGCTGCTGCAATGAAGCAAGCACAGGAAGCAACGGTTGCGTTCCAGGAAGCGGTTGCTGGTGGCGATAGTGAAGCAATCGGTGCGGCGTTCCGTAGCATGGGTAAGTCTTGCGGAGGTTGTCATGACGATTTCCGCGAAGAACATGATCACTAGTAGTCCATCAAACCTACATTGTTGGACTACTAGTATTCAAATCAGGGCGGTCGCAAGTGTGGCCGCCCTGTTTTTTGCTGGAGCGATCATGGCAGCGGATGAATCGCTGGTCGCAAAAGGTGAATACCTGTTGCATGCCGGTGGTTGCATTACTTGCCACACAAAAGATGAGGAAGACGCGATACCGCTGGCCGGGGGGCGAGCACTCGAATCGCCGTTCGGTACCTTCTATTCACCCAATATCACGCCCGATGTCGACACCGGCATCGGTGGCTGGTCCGATGACGATTTCACTACTGCGCTTTGGGAAGGGTTGAATCCGCAGGGCGATCATTATTTCCCCGCATTTCCCTTTACCGCGTATACGGGCATTTCCCGTGACGACGCGCTGGCAATCAAAGCCTATTTATTCAGCATTGATGCGGTCAGCAGGACGAATCTTGAGCACGACCTCCCTTTTTACATGTCGACCCGTCTTGCAGCGGGCGCCTGGAAGTTACGCTACTTCGACGCCGGGCGTTTTACGCCGGATACTGAACAAAGCGACCAATGGAATCGTGGCGCCTACCTCGTGCGTCATTTTGGCCACTGTGGTGAATGTCATACGCCGAGAGGCCGTCTGGGCGTATTGCTCGAAGACGAGGAGTTGGCAGGCAATCCGGAGTTTGGCGATGACGAAACGGTGCCGAATATCACAGCGGACAAAAAGCATGGCATTGGACGTTGGTCGCTGAGTGACATCGAGTATTTTCTCGATATCGGCATGCTGCCCGATGGCGATTTCACCGGCGGTGCAATGGGAGCCGTGATTGAAGACAACACCAGCCAGTTGACCCGTGAGGATCGCCTCGCGATTGCGACCTATATCAAGTCTTTGCCAGCGAAGCAGATTGTACTCTGAATCGGTTGCGCCTCAGGAGACACTCCTACAATTGTTCTATCGGCACTCCTGTAGGAGCGGGACCTGACCCGCGACCCCAAAACCGAAAAGCCGCGCCGATCAAGATCACCCTGAGGGCGTTCGGCAGACGCAGGCCCCTCAATAAGCAGCAACCCCGCCGTCTTCGGCACGAGAGTCCGCGGCGCCGGACAGCATGCCTGTCTCCGGATCGCGGTATACACCCATCGCCGAGCCGATGCCGTTCACTTCACGCACGGTGTGTCCGAATTCCTCATACATGCGCCGGGAGTCCGGAGAAATGCCGAGGCGCTCCATTCTGGTTCTGTCCGGCAGCCACTGATGGTGCAGTCGTGGCGCTTCGATCGATTGCGCAATCGTCATGCCGTGATCAACAACGTTAAGGATCGTCTGCATTGTCGTGTTGATGATGGTCTTGCCACCCGGACTGCCTGTTGCGAACAAAGGCACGCCATCTTTCGCGACGATCGTCGGCGTCATGCTCGAGAGCATGCGTTGTTGCGGCCGAATCTGGTTCGCCTCCGTCC
>JADFNG010000134.1 GCA_022563505.1 Pseudomonadota bacterium
GATCGCCATTTTGCAGGTCAAAACTAAAGCGCCAGGGATTGCGCAGCCCCCAGGCGTATATCTCCGGACAATCCATCGTGCCGAAGCCCGCCATGCATTGGCTGTTTGTCGCGAACGGATTGTCGATGGGAATCGCATAGGGAGGCGCGCCATCGACATCCACCCGTACGATGGCGCCGAGAATGTTGTGCGTATCCTGACCATTCTCCTCCGGGTCGCCGCCGCCGCCGCCGTCGCCAAATCCGATATAGAGATTGCCGCCCGGTCCGAACGCCAAGTTCCCACCGTTATGATTTCCAAATGGCTGCGGCACCGTGAGCACGATGAATTCCGAAGCGGGATCCGGAAGACCGGAATTTGGATCGACCGTGAAGCGCGAGACGACGGATGTCAGCGGACCGCCACGCGTGTAGGACAGAAACACCTGCCCATTGTTTTGAAAGTCCGGATGGAATGCCATACCGAGAAGCCCAGCTTCATTCGCGCTGGAATCAACCCGAGAATCAATGTCCAGATATACACTGCTCGAGGCCACGTTAACGTCATGATCAAACACCCGCACAATGCCCCGTTGCTCAACAACATACCAGCGAGTGTCATCGCCTGGCGACTGCATCATGGCCACCGGGGAGGAAAATGATAGCTGCGTGAATACCGGCTCGATGACAACACTTAGCGGAGGTGGTGGCTGCGGCGGCGGGACGGGTGGCAGTGCATTGGGTTCCGTGCCGGCATCACCACAGGCCTGCAACGTCAATGTCACCAGGAACAGGTGGAGCATCGATTGGCTGGACCGTGTCTGCATTCGAATTCCACGCGGCAGCGATGCTGTACGGTAACACCAATCCATCCGCGAGCACCCGCAGCAACGCCTGGCTGCAGGCATTTGGTGGCGGCGTCATTCCTTTAGACAGGCCACCCCCACTCACGGCCCGCCGCTCGCAACCGCTTAGTCTCGTCCCGGCCAGCCGCTGTCCCAATAGGGAACTGCATCACTTACGTGTCGACGAGATCGACCTATACTGCGGACATGTCGATAAACAATACTTTATTCGACATATCGTCAATTCATGTCGGTATGATCGACACGTTCGCAAAACCTGTCGATTTTCCTCTGTTTTTTCGACATATAGGGCAGATCGGTCGATTTCATCGACCTATTGAGATTAACCTGCAAAGGCCGCCAAATGACTGATTTTAATCCAAAACTTCCATATAACGCGTTACCGTTGCTGCCACCGCCGCTGGAATTGATCGAAACCACCGAGATTCTGAAGAAATGCATTGATGCCCGCGTGGCCCTCGCGGAGCTGAAGCAGGCGGCCGAATTGATCCCCAATGCCGCGGTATTGGTCAATGCCCTGCCCCTGCTGGAGGCACGAGCCAGCTCGGAAATCGAAAATATTGTCACCACCACGGACAAACTGTTCGAGTTTGCGGATATTGCCGAAGACAAAGCCGACGCCGCCACGAAGGAGGCCCTGCGCTATCGGACCGCGCTTTACGAGGGCAGCAAGATGGTCCAACGTCGCATGCTAACCACGGATATGGCTATTCAAATTTGTAGCACTATCAAAGATATGGAGCTGGATCTTCGTTCAGGTTCTGGAACAAAACTGCAACATCGTGCTAGCGGAGAGCTCATCTATACGCCGCCCGAGGGTCAGGCGCTGATCCAGAAAATGCTCGATAACTGGCAGCAATTCATGCACGGCAACCAGGAACTGGATCCCCTTATCCGCATGGCCATTCAACACTACCAGTTCGAGGCCATTCACCCTTTTACGGATGGCAACGGTCGTACCGGCCGCATCCTGAATATTCTCTTCCTGGTTGACCAGGGCCTGCTGGACACACCGATTCTGTATCTGAGTCGCCACATCATTCAACATAAGAGCGATTACTACCGATTGCTGCTCGAGGTGACGCGCAATCAAGCCTGGGGGGAGTGGATTCTCTTCATGTTGAAGGGCGTCGAGGAAACCTGCATCTGGACCACGGACAAGATCAAGGCGATTCGTGAGCTGATGCAACACACCAGTCAGTTCGTGCAAAAGAAGTTGCCGAAAACTTATTCCTGGGAGTTGGTCGAGGCACTGTTCAAACAGCCCTATTGCCGCATCAGTAATCTTGTTGATACCGGCATTGCCAAACGCCAGACGGCATCCGTATACCTCAAGCAGCTGTGCGACATCGGCGTGCTGCGCGAATACAAATCCGGCCGCGAAACGCTTTTTGTGCACCCCAAGTACATCGAATTACTGACGGGTGAAGAAAATATCTGGATTTACTATGCCGGTGTAGAAACTGAAAATGAGGCGCTCGCCGCCGCCGAACTCTGATCGCGTCAGGAACGCCCACACGCCGCCATTGCGCGGATCGTCTTCAGCCAACCCTGCACTGT
>JADFNG010000099.1 GCA_022563505.1 Pseudomonadota bacterium
CTACCCTCTTCCGAATCATCGCCATTATCTGGTGCCCTTTTGCGCTGGATGGCGCAGATACTGTGGCAAATAGTGGCAAAAATCAATAATCACAATGAGGAATTAGGCTAAATAATCATCATAACTATTTGTTATTTATGGTGCCCGAGGCCGGACTCGAACCGGCACGATTTTTCAATCAACGGATTTTAAGTCCGTAGCGTCTACCAATTCCGCCACCCGGGCATTGCCTGTAGAATCACCGCTATGTTACGAAACCTCGGGCCTGTTTGCATGACTTTTCCACTGCATGCGCCGACATTTAGGTCAACATCGTTGCGACGCGGCCGTGACTGCCCGCAATTTGGATTTTGCAGCGATTGGCAGCAGACCAGGGGAACGGGCGGAAACCCGTCGTGAAATACGCGAAATACGCAGGCTTGGTCTTGCTCACCCTGGCGATCGTTGCGGCGGTTATTCACCAGCAACGCGAATCCATCGCTCGCAGGCTGGCTAATGCTGCTCTCAATGAACAAGGAATCACCGCGACAGAACTCTCCATCGATACATTGGGAACCGACTTCCTTCGCCTCTCATATCTGCTTCTCGAACAAGAGGATGGCACGCGTTACGAAATATCCGGACTGTCGTTCCCGCTGAGTTTCCCGAGCATACGGCCTGAGTCGATTACCATCGAGCAGGTAATCATGACGCCGGCACGGGTCGATGCCGGGCCCGCACCACTCGCTCGCTTGCTGCAGAGTTTTCTCCAGCTACCGGATAGCGTGCCGAATACTGAAATAGTGGTCTGGAGTCTTTCGATGCCGGATGCCCCGACCGTGGAAAACATCGTGTGGCAATCTGTGGATCAACGGCAGCATGTTGCATTCAGTATCCACTCGGTCGAATATGATATTGACGTGAACCGTGTCAGTGACGGCCATCATCAGGTGACGGTTAACGCAGCAGTTGGTGACAGCTCTGCCGCCTATTCATCGACGTTGTCCGTACACCGCAGCGATACTGGATTTTCTATAGAAGGCGCCTCGACTGTCGATTTGGCGCCGTGGATCCCCGTACTGCAATCCACCGGCTTGCTGTCGGCGGACATTGAGTCAATTGCCGCCAAGCTGGAGAGTCAATTGCAACTTGACGTCTATTACGACGAGGCACGCCCAGTCCTTGCCACTGCGAGTTTGTCGATGGCAGGTAACATGATTGCAGACTACCGAGTGGATGATGATTCGAGCATCCGGCTGCGAGCCAGTTCTTCAGAGTCGCTGCAAGTGAGCATTGAGTACCCGTCGCTGCAATGGGCTGCTGCTATCGGACAGATTGACATGCTCGTGACGATTGATGCGGTCAGCGACGTTGCCGTGCAACTCATTGATCTAAAGTGCCGGTCAGGCGTTCAATGCACGGTCGAGTTGTCTCTGGATGCCGGTCCACTGGAATTCGAATCGGTGGCTGTGGCTAGCGCAAAGCTGTCGGCTTCGCTGGTCATTGCCGATGACGAAACAACGCGCGTGGCGATCTCTCCGGATTTCCGCCTCCAACTGTCGAACGTCGAGACAGAGGATGTCTCGGTAGCGTCAATTCGCGCCACGCTGTTATCCCCTCTTCAGCTGACCATCGACGACAACGGTTGGCAAAGTGATGTCGATCGCATTGAGTTGGTGCTGGACTCATTGACGGACCGAAAAGGTTTGCTTGCCTCAATGTCCATAGCGTTCGACAATCTCCATATCGGCGATGGCGGCAGGACGATTGACAGCGATGTATCGCTGCTCCCGCAATCCGCCACCCTGTCATGGAACAATAGCAACCTCGTCATGCCCGGTATCAATGGCGCGATTTCGCTCCACGACAACGAATTGCGGACATCCCTGACCCTGTTTGATAGTGATGGTTCACTGTCTGCGCAAATCAATGCTTCACACAATATTGGCACCGGTACAGGAACCATCTCTATCGCCGATGCAGCACTGATGTTTGACCGTCGTGCATTATCCCGTCACTTCCTCGAGTGGCCACATGCATGGGACGTCATGTCCGGAACGCTGAGCGCGGAACTGCAATTGAATTGGCGCACCGATGACGATGGTGCTGAATATGACGGCACCCTGCAAATTCGGGCGGGTTCATTGGCGGGAAATTATGACGACATCGTTTTTTCCGGTCTGAATACCCAACTTGGCGCCGACGTGGATTCGCTGAGCGGTGTCACCCTGTCACCGTCGTCTGTTTCTGTCGCTTTACTCGACGTGGGTGTGCCTGTCCAACAGATATCAGCCAATTTCTCGGTGAATATTGCAGATCGATCAGTGCAGGTGGATTCGGTCTCCATGTCCGTTCTCGGTGGCCGGATTGTCGCGGATCCTTTTACGTATCGTCTGCAGCAAGTAAGAAACGGCATCGTCTTGCGCCCACAATCGATTCAGCTCCAGTTCATGATTGATCTTGCAGAATTCGAGGACATTGATTTAAGCGGCAGTATTTCCGGGGTGCTTCCATTGACCGTCAGCGAAAAGAGCATAACCATCACCGACGGTCGCCTGGAAAGCGATCCACCCGGTGGCGCGATTCGCTACCGACCCGGACTGAGCGGCGATGACATCGGGGTGCCTGCCACTGACCTGGGATTGGTCTCGCGGGCCCTCGCTAACTTTCAATTTGATTCATTGACCTCTGACGTAAATTACACGGAAAACGGAGATCTAAAACTGCAGATGAAATTGACTGGCATCAATCCTGACATGGACGCCAGACAACCGGTCATTCTTAATCTCAGCGTGGAAAACAACATTCCGCAATTGCTACGTAGTTTACAGGCCACTCGAACCATCGAGGACATCCTTGAAAGACGATCCGCAAATTAGGGCTTGCCACTTCCGCAATATCGGTACTTGAGGTAAGCTGCCATGAAGGCATAACAAAGGTTTCACACAGCCATGAAGACACTATCCATTGTCCTGATATTGCTTGCCTCCCTGGTGGGTTGTACGCCAACCGTGCAGCTTGCCGCACCGAAAGAGCCGATTGAAATCAATCTGAATATCAAGATTGAACACCGGATCCGTATACAGGTCGACAAAGAACTTGAAGGCCTGTTTGACGATGACAGCGATATATTCTGAGGGTAACCGGCATGAGAAAGATACTTGCAGCAATTATATTGACGCTTGCCATGCAATCAGCATGGGCAATTGAGATTGGTTCAGCCAAGAAACAGGGCCTGGTTGGAGAAGCAAATTCCGGCTATCTGGCGGCGGTGGTATCGCCGGCGAGTGCGGACGTAAAAGCACTTATTGCCAGCGTGAATGCCAAGAGAAAAGCTGAATTCGAAAGGGCGGCAAACAAGACCAATACGACCGTCCAACAGGTTAGCAATCGTTTTTACGAACTGGCAATCCAGAGAACCGCGGCCGGCAACTATTACCAGGACGGCAGCGGTCGCTGGAAAAAGAAATAACGGGCACAGACGCTGACCAAACTGAACAAGCGAGATCAATCCAGTTTTCGAATTTTGCTACGAATCCAGGTCACAAGTTCGTCTTCAAATATGCTTCCCTCAGCAACGCCCAGCATGGTTAACACGTTTTCGGTGGGCGAGGACTTCAGTTCGTAGCCGTTCAACATCAGGAAGAGGTCGGCCGTGACCGGCGTGGAGCGTTTATTGCCGTGGGTAAAAGCGTGATTCCTCGCAATGCCGTATGCATAAGCTGCCGCGAGTCGCGCAATATCTTTGCAATCTTCATAGCTGGCAAGATTGCGTGGTCGCGCCAGTGCTGAACGGACGGCGCCCGCACAAACCTTTGTGTGCCTTGTTGCCGAGAAATTGGCTAGCGGAGAGAACATCTGGCTCAATTTGAGGCCGAAAACTCGAATTTTGGCTCAAGTCAAAGACTGTCTGGCTCCGTGGCGAGATCATTGCAGAGAAGCTACCTGGCCTTTCTGTCAGCGATGCGCGGGCAAGTCATGGACCTCTCTCTCGTCGGGCGCTTGCTGCATACCGGCTATCAGGCAGTCGCCGTCAATCAGCGGCCCCGCCGCCGCTGTGCCACGTTGACGGGATCAAATCCCGACTGATCTCTCACCTGAATGCAGCGAGTGTTTCCTTATTGCCGATGAAACCGAAGAGCCTGCGCAATTCCCAAAACGCCTTCTCGCGAATCGTCTTGCCAAAGCATTAGTCTTCCTGCGCAGGCTCTTCGGTTTCCATCCAGCCGTAGAACATCGGCAGATTCCGGCGCCGCTCATCGTAATAGTGCTTTTCACCGGTCCCGTAAGGCCACACCGCGTCCATCATCTCAATCAACTGTTCACGGCTCATACTGTATTCCTGACCGTGATTCATGGTGAGCAACTCTTGCATAAGTTTTTGCAACGTAATGTAGGCCTGAAACGGTTCCGGAACGACCATGTAGTGCTCTTTTGGGCTTTCAGCGAACAAGGCATGCTCGATGGCCGCTGCTACAGCGTCCGGTTCCTCGCCCTCGATTTCGCCACCATTGTCGATAAACTCCAGGTACTCAAGACAGCCTTGAATACGCCACTGCCGGTATGCCTCGTGGAATCGATACGGTTTGGCGTCTGTGTCGCGCAACATCCTCTTGCAGCGGGTCAAGCCGATTTCGGATTTGTAATTGCCAGGCTCGATGGCGCTCACTCGAACGCCGAAATCCCACATCTCATCGGCCAGCGTATCAGTATAGGCCTCAACGGCGTGCTTGCTTATGCTATACGGGCCATAGCCATAAGCAGTCAGCACCCCGGATATTGAGCTGATGTTGACAATGCGACCCTTCGACTCGATGATCAATGGCGCAAAGGCTTTGGTGACGCGATAGACACCCATCACATTGACGTCGAAAATGAACTGCAGGTCTGACTCTGGCACCTCAATCATCGGACCCTGCACGCTGACCCCGGCATTATTGACGAGCCCCCAAAGCCCGCGTCCTTGCTTCTCGATCAACGCGACCGCGGCATCGATCTGGTCCTGCTTCGTAACATCAATGCGCACCGCCATGATGTTATCGATCCTGTTTAGTTCTTCGATATCCTCAGCCTTGCGCGCTCCCGCGTAAACAAAGTAGCCCGCTTTGGCGAGGTGTTCCGCGGCATTACGGCCAATGCCGGAAGTCGCGCCAGTAATCAGGACGGCCTTTTGACTTTCCGCACTGTCAGCATCGGCCGGTGCGAGCAAACAAGAAATGCCGATCGCGATCAATACAGCAAATTTCACAGAAAATTTCATGCTAGTTCGTTCCTCCAGAAAGCGAGTCACTTGAAGTTTTCAACAGTACCCGCGTCAACAGGCGTGCACGACATGCTGATCCAAATACTTCACAGGTCGCGAGCAAGCTGATCATTTGTACCCCATCGGCAAAGCGATTGTTATTCATCAGACCGGGTTCCCCAATGCTTCTGCCGGTACACGGGATCTATTACCGATGGCCGCTTGGGGGCAGCAGAAAAAATGCAGCTTGGTGGCAGCGATGGTCTGTTGCCGAGCGCGCAGCAACCGTTCAATTGCATACCCTTCCACAATAGAGTATTCAACGTTTGCGGACACCGCAAGCAGTCGCTCAGCGACAATCACCACGACGGCCACAGCCGGGCGTTCCGCTCCGGGTTTACCGGAGACTCCATTTCTAGAGAGGATGAGTGAACAAAGCAAACAGCTATTCGCCGCCAGGGTGGGCACGGGTTCGAATCCGAGAGGGGTATGTGCTTTCCAGGAGGTACCGTAGCGTTAGATATACGTAGAGGCAGTAAAAAACATCCCATTGAATTCTACTGGATTATTATTATTTATTTTTCAAAAGAGTACAGTACTTTCCTAGATATTACTGGAAGTCTTGATACGGGATAAACGGAGCCTAGGAACGGCATCGAATTCGACCCTTCGGAGCCCTATTTTGCGCAACTTTTACAGCTCTTTCTGGCCGGTACCCCCGTTTGGTACCCCACTTTGCGTATGCCACGCCAAACCTGCCACTGATTACACGGCAAGCCTGCCACCCTGCATCGTTGTTGGCAACATCGCCTCGCTACTAATGTTTTCGACCTGTGTGATCCTGGGCATCTTGTTCTGCCGCAAATCCGCGACACACAAGCGGCTTATGCTGCTTGCATCCATACCAATTCTGGCGCCAGCGTTGGATCGAGTCGCGAGAATTCCACTGCTTAACGAGTTCTTGGGCCGAATCTTGTACTGGTTTCCGGCTCCACCAGAGGTCGCGTTCGCCGCGCTTAGCTTCCTATTCTTGCTCTTAACCGTAGTCGCTAATGATCTCGTTTCAGAACGGCGAGTTCAGTCGGGGACCTTGTGGGGATTATTTGCAATTCTGATCGTTGCACCGGCGGCCACCTATGTATTCACTGCTTCTGGCGCTTGGGTGACCTTTGTTCATTGGGTCGCCTAATGTTGACGTCTGCTTTTGGCGTGCGCCGTGATAAGGCGGCGCTTTCCCAGTGGGTGAAAATCCCACCCGGCAACCTGCTCCAGCCGGAAGCAACCGGAGCAACTGTGGAGGTAACAAAGCGGTTGAAGCCTGCGGTGAAGCGTGCCGCGAATATGGTGGCATCGTCGCGGCATGCTATTGCGCCCGATGTAGTATTGTCTTTCAGTTGCATGACGAAGTTGGTAATCGAGACGGTATTGGCACCAAGTTCACAATTCATTACGGGCCTCGTGGAGAGCGCCACCAGTTACGGGAGCTGAAAGCCGGCGGCGGATATATTTCGTTCGACGAGCCCCTGGCCCACTTCGGACTGGGCGAGTAGGATCGCGTTGACCGCCTCGAGATAGGGTGGAACTACCGTGATTCCCGGGCCATTTGACGCTGGCCGCTTTTTTTTCGTTGCAACGATTCACGCAAGATCGTCAATGAGATTCAATTAGCGCTGCGAACAGGAGAACGTTATGCAAAACCTGAATAAATTCTACATCGATGGTGCGTGGGTTAAGCCCGCTTCCAACACGGAGTTTCCGGTGTTGAATCCGGCGACGGAGCAGCAGATCGGGGTTATTACATTGGGCAACGAAGACGATGTGAACCGGGCTGTTGCTGCGGCCAAGGCTGCATTTGAGACCTATTCCCGGACCACGAAAGAAGAACGCCTCGCGTTGCTTGAGAAACTGCTGGAGGTGACCAAAGCACGCGTGGAGGAACTGGCGCAGGCAATGACGGCTGAAATGGGCGCGCCAATCACGATGTCGCGCTCGCCACAGGCCGATAGCGCTGTCGAGCACTTGCAGGATTTCATTAAGGCGCTGAAGTCATTGGACGAGCGCGAAATTCTGCCCAATGGCGATACCCTGGTGCGCGAACCGATCGGGGTCTGTGGCCTGATCACACCCTGGAACTGGCCGATCAACCAGGTCGTGCTCAAGGTTATTCCGGCCTTGGCAACGGGCTGCACCTGTATTCTCAAACCGTCCGAACACACGCCTGTTTCCGCTATGTTGTATGCCGAGATTATCCACGAGGCCGGCTTCCCGGCCGGTGTTTTTAACCTGATTCAGGGCGATGGCCCCACCGTTGGTGCGGCGATGTCGCGCCACCCCGATATTCAGATGATTTCCTTCACCGGCTCGGTGCGAGCCGGTACGGCGGTGACTAAGGCCGCTGCCGATACGGTCAAGCGGGTCACGCTGGAGCTGGGCGGCAAGTCGCCCAACCTGGTGTTTGCCGATTGCGATCTGGAAGAGCGCGTAACCGCCTCGGTTAAAGAATGTTTCTTCAACACCGGGCAGTCCTGCGACGCCCCCACGCGCCTGTTGGTCGAACGGTCCTGTTACGACGATGTGCTGGAGATTGCGCGCCGCGCCGCCGAGGCGCAGGCCGTCGGCGACCCCACGCAAGAAGGCGACCACATGGGCCCGCTGTTTGACAAGATTCAGTTCGACCGTGTGCAAACATTGATCAATGTCGGTATCGACGAAGGCGCGCGGCTGCTTGCGGGCGGTCCGGGCAAACCCGACGGGTTTGAAACCGGGTGGTTTGTCAAACCCACAGTTTTTGCCGATGTGACCAATGACATGCGCATCGCACGCGAAGAAATTTTTGGCCCCGTTCTGGTCATTATCCCGTTCGACGATGAGGCCGAAGCCATCGCCATCGCAAACGACACACCCTATGGCCTGGCCGCTTTTTTGCAGACCGGTGATCCAGAGCGTGCCGAACGCGTTGCGGCCCAGCTTCGGGCGGGCGCGGTGCATATCAATGGTGGCGAGTTCGGCTATGGCTCACCTTTTGGTGGCTACAAGCAATCCGGCAATGGACGCGAAGGCGGAATCATGGGCCTCGAAGATTACCAGGAGGTCAAGACGCTGCATTTTGGCTAGCGTTGTGAGTCACCCGACTGTGACATCACAGAAAGGAATCGCACGGGTAAGTCGAGCAATTCCTCCGCGCCATGCGGTGCGTACGAATTGCCTACCATCCCAGACTCGATACCATTCGCGAGAAATTCAATCAGATCGTTGATGATCGAGAGAATATCGACGGCAATTTCTCGGAGGAAGCCGCTACGGCGCTAAATGATATAGGCACGAGCAAGATCGGCAAATTGACCGAAGAATTACGGCAACTGGAAAGCATGATTTGCCTTTTCTGAACGGCCGCTAATGGCTTTGGTAGGAGGTGGCTTCGATTATTCGGTTTTGTCCAAAGACCATTTGCCGGCGCCACGGCATGCAATGTACAAGAAAATGATGCTGTAGAGAATTGCGGCATCGCCACCGTTGACCGCAGGAAAAAACTCTGGGCCGAATTGAAACTTCCAATGAAACTGTATGTAGGCAACCGCCATGGTGCCACTTGCAAGAAATGCCACCCAACGCGTCTGAAAGCCGATCGCGATCAAGAGTCCGCAGATCAGCTCAATCATGCCGCCGATCCAAATTTGCGAGCCGATCTCGGGCTGGTGCTCCGTCAAAACACCGAAGACCTTTTGAACGCCATGAATTAAGAAAATTGAGCCGGCAACGACTCTTAATACTGCGTATGTGATGTCAGTGTACTTGGACAGGAAATTCATTTGCATAGCCCCTCTTGGTCGCACTTTTGAAATCCTGCCCTGATTATCCAACATTATGGCGATAGACTGAAGTCTGTTTTGGATCGAGGCTGTCTAAAAACGCAAAATTAAGAAAGTCAGTGGTAATCGCAACCTGTTTTACACTCGGAAAAAGACCAAAGTGGGGGCTCAAGGCGCCGGTCTCGACAGATGCGCTTCCAAAGTGGTGCGCTGTCCCATTAGCATCAGAATCACGCGCGTTTTCAC
>JADFNG010000018.1 GCA_022563505.1 Pseudomonadota bacterium
ATATTTCGTTCAATATCGACCGTCACCTCTTCGAAGAGATCACGCCTGCCTATGGAGAGATTTACGAAGTTGTCATCAGAAACAGTGGCAAGATCATTTGGCAGGGAAGCATGCCGTATACGCGATCGTTCGGTGACGTGGCGTTGGGTGAAAACCTGTTGTTCGTCAATTCAAGTGGCGAACTGAGTATTGCTATCAACCAGGGGAATTTCGCTCACACCTTCAATATAGAATCTGGTGAGGCCTGGACTATAGAGATCAAAAAGCAATAGGGGTCGCTTACTGTGGTGCTGCGGAGACGTGCGGTGAGGTCGGTCTCTGAGACCGTGCCCCGCATGGACGCGGGGCCCGAGCTTACAAGGACGTACTCGCAGCGGGTCTCAGAGACCGACCTCACCGCACGTCTCCTTGAAAGTGGTACGCAGGCTTTTGGATGTTGGTAAATACATGGATATGAAATATAGGATCGAGCATGCTTTTGCGGCACTTGTGGCGATCGTGTTCCTCGCGGCCTGTTCGCAGGCCGAGCAGTCGTCTTCCGCCACGTTCGAATTCCAGTCGATCGAAACGACGGTTTCCTCACGGGGCGTCATGGTGCCGGTGACCTATGTGCACCCGATCGGAACGAAGGCAGAAAAGTTTCCGCTGGTCGTGATGGCGCATGGGCATGGGGGCACAAGAAACGAGGCGGGTGGGTTTACCAGCGTTGCTGAAGGCCTGGCTGCAAGGGGAGTTGCCTCGATCAGGATGGACTTTCCGGGTTGCGGAGAAAGCACGGAATCGTTTGTGCAAAACAACCTGAGTAATATGCTTGAGGATATCCAGGCATCGCGCGATTTTGCGCTGACGCAGCCAAACATCGACAACGACAGAGTCGGCCTGTTTGGTTTCAGCATGGGGGGCCGCCTGGTTCTGATGCTGTCGTCAATGGATGCAAGCTACAAGACCATCGCCACATGGGCGCCGGCAGGTGCCAATGGCTCGGATATCGAAGTCGACTTTGTGGGCGGCCCTGAGGCCTACCGGCAGCTAAGAGATGTTGCCGAGGCCGAAGGATTCGTGCCATTCACCACGCAATGGGGACAAGACCAGCAACTGGGCGCGCAGTGGTTCAAGGACCTGGAGGAGAGCAAGCCGATGGATTCGATCAGCAACTTCGAGGGTGCGTTGTTCGTTCTCTACGGCGACCTCGACGACGTTGTGCCCCCACGCATTCCTGAAGCCGTCATCGCAGCAGCAACCAGCAGCAAGGAAGTGGTACGACACATTGTCATCGGCGCCGGCCACGGCCTGGGCCTCTTCAACGACAAACCCGCGCTGACAAAAGATGCCGTCGATGCGACAGTAGACTTCCTGAGCGAGCACCTGTAAGCCCCCATAAAGACCCAGGCACCGCCGCCTCGTTTTTGACTTATTCCAACGCCTCATAACACCCAGTCGTAAACCGAGGCACGCAAACACAATCAAAAACCAGGCTGACGCTGCCAGTATTGGTAATGCGCTGCGATGCTTTCGCCGGAATGACCACCACGTCACCCGATTCGACAGCGAATGGAGCCTCATCGCCGACTTCCATAAGACCCGCACCGCTGGAAATGAGGTACCACTCGCTGACGGTCAGGCGATGAAGTTGAGTGGTTACGCCGGGCTCAACCCGCGTCTGGGCGACGGAGATGTTGGGCACGGAACTGTCATTCAGTCGTTCGCGGATAAAGCAACGTTCGGTGGTTAAGACCTCGTCGTTTTTTCCGTGACGGATGAGGGTATTTGCCATAGGGGTTTCCGCGTGTCTAAATCTTGGGTATATATTGTATGCGGTCAGATCGAGAAGCAAAGGGGTAGGGAATGGCCAGCAGTAATGGCAGGCTACAGGTCGGTGATTTGCTGAATTTAAGTGGTTCGCGTGCTTTGGTGACGGGCGCGAGCGGCAATATCGGGCGAGGCATTGCGCTGCGGCTGGCCGAGGCGGGAGCGAAGATTGTTGTGCATTATTTTAAGGACGAAGCTGGCGCTCAAGAAACCGTTGCCGCGATCGCAGCGAATGGTGGCGAAGCGAATGCCATCCAGGCAGATTTGCAGGCGGCAAACGGGGCCGCGAATCTGTTTGCTGCAATAGACAGCAGCGGGGTCACTGTGAATTACGTGGTTAACAATGCGGCGGCGCAGCCAGTGCAGGCGCTCGAGGAGATGTCCGCTGAGGAATGGCGGGCGGTCATGGCGGCGAATCTGGATGGCGTATTCAGGGTGACCCAGGCGGCGGTGGAGGCGATGAAGCAGCAGCAGATTGCCGGGGCTGTGGTCAATATTGCATCAATAGAAGGATCGGACCCTGCTGTCGGACACAGCCATTATTCAACGAGCAAGGCGGGGTTGATCATGTTCACCCGAACTTGCGCACTGGAGTATGGAGCGGCTGGAATCCGCTTCAATAGTGTGTCGCCGGGGCTGATTGATCGGCAGGGTCTGGATAGAGACTGGCCGGATGGCGTGGAGCGCTGGCTCGGCAAAGCACCGCTGGGACAATTGGGTGAATCCAGTGATGTCGCCAATGCGGTTTTATTCCTGCTAAGCCCTGCCGCGCGCTGGATCAGCGGTACCAATCTGATTGTCGACGGCGGCATGTCATCGGCATCCAGATGGTAGACTGGTTATTCGGTGACAGTGCACCTATTTTATTCGGTGACAGTGCACCCATTGACCACCCGTCTAGCGAGTTCGCGCCAAGACCACTTAATGGGTGCACTGTCACCGAATAACTAAAGAGAAGTTATGGCAACAAAACACATGAATGCGGCTCCGGGAGATTTTGCCGAGACGGTGCTGATGCCCGGTGACCCATTGCGTGCACAGTACATTGCGGAAAAATTCTTCGAAAATTCACGGCGCGTAACCGATGTGCGCAATATGTGGGGTTTCACGGGCGAGTACAAGGGTAAGGCAATATCCGTCATGGCCCACGGCATGGGGATCCCGTCAGTGTCGATTTATTGCCACGAACTGGTAAGAGACTATAACGTTAAGCGCGTGATTCGTGTCGGCAGTTGCGGCACGACTCATCCGAAGGTGAAACTGCGCGACGTTCTGATTGCGATGGGTGCGAGTACCGACTCCGGCGTCAACCGAATGCGTTTTGGTGGATTCGATTTCGCAGCACTGGCCACTTTTTCTCTGGTTCAGAATGCGGTGAAAGCGGCAGAAGAGAATAACGTGCGCTATCACGTCGGCAACATTTTCTCGGCGGACCTTTTCTACACGCCGCAACCCGAGATGTTTGAGATCATGGCTCGCTACAATATCCTGGGTGTCGAAATGGAAGCGGCTGGAATTTACCCGATTGCTGCGGAGCACAACATCGAGGCGCTGGCTATTTGTACGGTGAGTGATGACATCGTCAATGGCGAGGCGTTGTCGGTGGAAGATCGGCAAACGACGTTTGACGAAATGATTCTGGTCGCGCTTGAAACCGCGAACATGAGTGAGTGACAGATCAATGAGTGTAACTGGCTTGCCGAGCGCTTCAGGACTGCCTGATTTAAGGCAGGTCACGCCCGTCGACGAAGTCGGCGTCAACGAACGGGTTGCGCGCTTCCAGACTCGCAGCATCAAGAAAGAGTCGAAGATCGAAGCGCTGAAAATGATCCTCAGCATGATCGACCTGACGACGCTTGAGGGTCAGGATACGCCGGGAAAAGTTCGCCAGCTTTGTCAAAAGGCGATCCACCTGCATGACTCGATGCCGGGCCTGCCACACGTTGCGGCGGTGTGTGTGTATCCCACGATGGTTGGCGTGGCGAGGAAGGCGCTGGGTGATTGCGACATCAACGTTGCATCGGTGGCGACAGCATTTCCCAGCGGCATGTCATCGAGGAAAATCAAGCTGGAAGAAACACGTACGGCAGTTGCAGAAGGCGCCGACGAAATCGATATGGTAATTTCGCGTGGCGCATTTCTGCAAGGTGATTATGGTTTCGTCTTTGATGAAATTGCAGCAGTAAAAGAAGCGTGTGGAGATGCACATCTCAAAGTGATTCTGGAGACCGGTGAACTGGGCACGCTGGACCTTGTGCGCCGTGCGAGCGTGCTGGCAATGCACGCCGGGGCCGATTTCATCAAGACATCGACGGGAAAAATCCAGCCGGCGGCGACAATGCCGGTGACATTCGTGATGTTGAAGGCGATCAAGAGTTTCTATTTCGAGACCGGCCGCATGATTGGCATGAAGCCGGCGGGCGGCATCTCGGGAGCGAAACTGGCCGTGCATTACCTGGTCATGTTGCGCGAAACACTGGGCAACGCATGGATGACGCCCGAGTGGTTCCGCTTTGGCGCCAGTTCACTCGCCAACGACGTACTGATGCAACTGCAAAAACAGGCGACCGGTGTATACCAGTCCGCCGATTACTTTTCGAAAGACTAGTACTCCGTCATTATCACCTTGATGGCGTACTAACCGGAGACCAACGTGAAAAGTCAGGCAAACAAACTCGCTTTCAATGACGGCTGGCATTATGCCCCGGCACCCGAGAGCACGGACCATATTCGGATTGACGAGAAATACGATCTTTTCATTGGCGGTGAATTCGTGGCGCCCGAAGAGGGGCGCTACTTTGAAACGATCAACCCGGCGACGGAAGATACTCTGAGTTCGGTTGCGCTGGCGACCGAGACTGACATCGATCGCGCCGTCAAAGCAGCGCGCAAGGCTTACAATGGTCCGTGGTCGAAAATGAAAGCCAGCGAGCGTGGCAAGTACATATTCAGAATCGCGCGCATGTTGCAAGAGCGGGCAAGAGAATTCGCGACGATCGAGACACTTGACGGTGGCAAGCCGATTCGTGAGTCCCGCGATATCGACATACCATTGGCAGCGGCACACTTTTTCTACTACGCAGGATGGGCCGACAAACTGGCCTATGCTTTCCCGGGAAGAAATGTCCGCGCTGTTGGCGTCGCAGCGCAGATTATCCCGTGGAATTTTCCGCTTCTGATGGCCTCCTGGAAAATCGCACCGGCGCTCGCTTGCGGCAATACGGTTGTATTGAAACCGGCGGAAACAACGCCGTTGACTGCAATGAAGCTCGCGGAGCTGATCCAGGATGCAGGCTTGCCCCCCGGGGTTGTAAATATCGTGACCGGCGCGGGTGAAACCGGTGCAACCATGGTCAATCATCCCGACGTCGACAAGATTGCATTTACCGGTTCGACGTCAGTTGGTCGAATCATCCAGAAATCCCTGGCAGGAACGAACAAGAAATACACACTGGAGCTTGGCGGCAAGGCGGCCAATCTTATTTTCGAGGATGCCGCCATCGACCAGGCGGTCGAGGGTATCGTCAACGGTATTTTCTATAATCAGGGTCATGTCTGCTGTGCCGGGTCGCGCCTGTTGGTGCAGGAGTCGGTGGCTGACGAGGTCATCGAGAAACTGCGTGAGCGCATGGAAACGTTGATCGTGGGTGACCCCATGGACAAGAATACGGATATCGGCGCCATTAACTCCGCAGAACAACTTGAGACGATCCAGTCTTATTTGAAAATCGGTCAGGACGAGGGCGCCGAAATGTATCAGAGCTCCTGCGACGTGCCTCGTCGCGGTTACTGGTGCCGACCCACAATTTTTACGGGTGTGTCGCAGTCAAATCGCATAGTGCAGGAAGAGATTTTTGGTCCGGTACTTGCGATTCAGACATTCCGCACTCTGGAAGAGGGACTGACGAAAGCGAACAACACACCCTACGGCCTGTCGGGCGGTGTCTGGACTGACAAAGGCGCCAAGATTTTCAAGGTGACACAGGGCATCCGCGCCGGTGTCATCTGGGCCAACACCTTCAATAAGTTCGATCCGACCTCGCCATTTGGCGGCTACAAGGAAAGCGGGGTCGGTCGAGAGGGCGGTCTTCACGGTCTGGGTGCGTATGTGAAGATGGCGACATGAGCATGGCAGAAGCAACCGCCAGGGTGCCGGTGGAGAAGACCTACAAGATGTATATCGGTGGCAAATTTCCGCGTACCGAGTCCGGCCGGTATTTTCCACTGGAAGATCAGAAAGGAGCAGTCATCGCCAATATCTGTCGCGGCAGTCGCAAAGATTTTCGCAATGCCGTCGTCGCCGCACGCAGCGCGTTTGCCGGCTGGTCGGCTGCCACCGCCTATCTCCGTGGCCAGATTTTGTACCGCATCGCCGAGATGCTGGAGGGACGTCATGATCAGTTCACGGCAGAACTGGTCTTGCAGGGTGTTGGCAAGCGCAAGGCAAAAAAAGAAGTCGATGCGAGTGTCGATCGACTCATCTACTACGCCGGATGGTCTGACAAGTACCAGCAGGTTTTCAGCTCAGTGAATCCGGTCAATTCATCTCACTTCAATTTTTCCGTCCTGGAACCAACCGGCGTGGTATCCATGCTGGCTCCGGACGATAGTGGCCTCCTCGGCCTGATTTCGAATGTCGCGCCCGCAATGGTCGGTGGCAATACCTGCGTCGTTCTTGCTTCTGAATCGATGCCGCTTTGCGCCATCAGTTTTGCGGAAGTGCTGCATGCAGCCGATGTGCCGGCGGGCGTCGTGAACATCCTCACCGGGTTTCATGAGGAACTGACCACTCAGTTCGCTTCGCACATGGACGTTAATGCGATCATTTATTGTGACGGCGATGTGGACGTGGCGAAGAGTGTTCAAATCGAAGCTGCGGAGAATATGAAGCGGGTGATTTCCCGGGTCGATACGAAGTGGGCGGAGGAGTCTGCTCAGAGTCCTTATTTTGTGCAGGATACTCAGGAGACGAAGACCACCTGGCATCCGATTGGAGGCTAGTCTGGCGACTTTGCACGTATCTGGCTTCTGCCATTGTCAATAGAAGAACGGCAGGAGATGTTCCTGCAAGAGTGCCAATCGCGGGAGTGAAGCAATCTTAAGCACACAGTTCTGCAGGCGAGCTGCCGGACATTTTTGTCGCTGAGCCCATTCGCGGGTACATATCGCCTGCTTTCTCTTCATCGATGAGCGTCATTGAGCCCCGCGGAGCCCCGATACTATCGAGGAACGGGTCATCGACATGTGCCTGGATTGCTGTGAAAGTGGCAAACTCGCGCGTGTGCCGGTATTGTTCCACTCGCCTCGATCGTCAATCCGGATGATTGCCATCTCGATAAAACACCATGGACCAGGCCAATGAGAAAATCGGCTAACTTTCTGATACCGGCATCATTGATAGCGTTCTACTATCTGTTCTGGATCGGATTGATTTATATAGTTCTCAATAAATTTCCAAGCGTGCGCGAGTTCTTTCCAGTCGGTGGCGTCAGCGAACTCTCCGCGCGCGATTTCGACAGCTTTGAGCCTATTTATTCGAGCCTCGAAGAAACCATTCTCGCCCCTTATGCCGCATTGCGATTGTTATTCGCGAGCCTCGGCGCTGCTGTCATGATCGTGCCGGTTTCCTGGGTGTACTTCATCACCAGTCGGGCCAAGGAGATTGATCAGTCGTTTGCGCAGACGATCATCCTGATGCCGATTGTTGTGACAGGAATTTCCGCGATCGTGCTTAACAGTATCGCGCTTGCGTTTAGTCTGGCGGGTATTGTCGCGGCCGTTCGATTTCGGTTCTCACTCAAAGTCCCGGCACATGCGATGTACATATTCGCGGCGATTGGCATTGGTCTTGCTGCTGGAATAGGCGCGCTGGGCGTTGCTGCTGTTATATCCATGACGTTTTCCTACTGCACATTGATTATCTGGAAGCTGGAATACGGCAAGGTACTGTCGGGACCGTTTTTTTCCATGCTTACGCGACGGAATCGGGTTGAGGACGACTATTGACGGGTCGTGAGCCGTGAACGGCATCAGCTACCGATGCATCATCGTATTGCTGCTCTTTTCGACTTCGGCCTGCACGAAGGAGCAGCATGGAGCCAGCGAGGTGGCTCAATCTTCGCTGCCGGGGGAGGGTCGGTTGCAGTGGCAGCTCCCGTCACGGTTGCAGGAGATTTCCGGACTGGCGTTGACGCCCGACGGGCGACTGTTTGCGGTTGATGATGAGCAGGCGATCATTTACCAGATTGACTACACCAGCGGGCGCCTGGTTAAAGCATTTGCAGTGGGCAAGCCGGCCTTGCGTGGCGATTTTGAAGGCATTGCATACCTTGATGAGAGCCTGTTCCTGGTGACGAGTGGGGGAACGTTATTCCGGTTCGATGAGGGCGATGATGGTGAACGGGTCGCATATCAGAAAACAGAGACCGGGCTGGGCGAGCAGTGTGAGATCGAAGGTCTGGCGCAGGATGTGAAAAACGGACGGCTTTTGCTGGTATGCAAAGATGTTCACAAGAAAGCAGACGTGGCGGCGCTGTCGATTTTTATCTGGCGCCCGGGGAGTCGTCGTGTTGATATTGATGACCGGATTGAGTTGCCGATTGAGGAGATATTGGTGCATACCCAGACAGAGGATTTTCACCCGTCGGGGATTGCAGTCGATCCATTGAGCGGAGCGATCCTGGTTGTGGCCGCGCGGCAGCGCACGGTAATCGAGCTCGATCAGAAGGGAAATTTTGTAAACGCTACAATGCTGTCACCGGCGAAGTGGCACATGCAGGCAGAAGGGATAGAGATTACGGCAGCCGGCCAATTGATCATCAGCGACGAAGGCGGCCGGTCCCGCGCCAAACTGACGGTCTATGCTGCGCCTGGCATGGAAATGAATACTCATAACGATCAATGAAGGACCTTATGCACATCAGCGGGGATACCGATCGAAGCGTCATTTTTGTTCATGAATGTGGATTCAAACCGTCGCCCGAGGAGTACCTGGATGCTCTTATCGCATCGGTGACCGCGGGGATCGAGAGTGATCATGCAGAGTCGCTGGAGCTGTTCGCCTCCGTAAGCAAGTATTTGGCGTACTACAGTGACCTGAGTAAAGAGTTTCTTGCGGCGCAAAGCCAATACTACGATGAGAAACTGGATGTCAGTGATCTCGCCGGCGCGCTTCATGAACTGAAGAGTATCGACCGCAAGAAAGGATTCAGGGTCGGCAACTACGACAAACTGCCGGGGAAATCATCCGTCAAGGAATTTGCGGTGAGTCTGCTGGCGCCTTTACTTTCAGCGGTCGGTCTCGAAAAACGACTGGTGGCCGGTATTTCGAAGGACCTGGGAGAATACTGGAAAGATAACAGTGAGCTGGGCAATGCGGTACTCGATCGAGTCAGGACAACGATTCAAACCGCGCTGGATCGCAACGAGCGGATCATGTTGATTGCGCATGGCACGGGCGCGATAGTGGCCTACGATGCGCTTTGGCAGCTTTCGCACGATCCGGTTTATGCCGGGCAGTACAAGGATTCGAAAATTGACGTATTTCTGACGCTGGGTTGCCCGCTAAGCGACTCAACCGTGTGTCGGCAGTTAAAGGGTGCGCGCCGCAAGGGCAGAGAGCGGTTCCCGACCAACGTGGTTGCCTGGCATAACGTGGCCGCAGAAGACGACTATATCTGTCATGACAATACGGTTTCTGATGATTTCAAGGCCATGCTAAAGCAGCGGCAGGTAAGCAGCATCCGGGATTACCACATCTACAACCTGGCTATTCGTTACGGAGTTTCCAATCCGCACAGCGCGATTGGCTACCTCGTGCATCCGCGAGTGACGAGAATTGTAATTGGCTGGTTAACACAGTCCTTTGGCAAGCCCCTGCCTAAAAGCATACTCTAGAAAACTTGCTCTTGATCCGGCTTTGATCGGCAAGTTCAACGTAAAACTTGTTGATAAACGCCAGGGTACGCTTGCGCTCCCGATCCGTTAATCCTTTCTGCGCCCTTATCAGTTCGAATACTGCATCCTTTCTTTGTGCGAACATCGAGATCGTCGTGCCCAATTCTGCATTGACCGAGCAATTGCCGCGATACAGTCGTCTTGTGACGCTGTTGAGGCGAAATTTCGGGTTTGGCTCTGCATACGATGCATTCACCACGCCGGCGAAGTCGAAATCATAGGGTATGGGAAAGAAAGCGCTGCCGCCTTTCGAAACCAGCACTCCGTTGTGGCAGCATGCATCGTCCTTCGCCCCCCTCACCAGGGAAAAGTCGGTGTTGCCAATAAGGTACTGAAAAACAGAGGCAATACTTGCTTGTGCACGATCAAGTCGGCTGTGGCGTGTTCCCTGAATCTCCGCGACGGTAACCCCGAGTCGATCGGCTAACTGGTTTTTGTGCTCGATGACGAAGGCATACTTTTCCATGGTTTTATTTTTCTTGTCTGTATCGACCCAGGTTATTTTCAGCAGACGCGTACGGAAGCTGTAAGGAGTGTGCAACTGCAATATCTTGTAGGCCAGGTACTCCTTGAGAACATACTGCTCGTATTTAGCGCGTGACGGCTTGCACGGGCTGACCAGCTTGAGAATATTTTGCCCGGCAAATTCCGTGCCCTGAACCTGCTTCTTCTTCAGGTTCAGACGCACGGGCGGAAAATTGCAGGTAGAACGCCGGCGCCGATAGTTTCCGCGTGTTCGAAACTTCAGGTCAAACTCATGCACCGCGCCGGAGTCATCGGTGTACGATATCTTGCCATCAAGATAATCTTCATTACTGCGTTTTCGCGTCAGTGTTGAGAGCGGTCCTTCAATACGAATATGCAGCGTGTATTGATTGGTAAATAGCGGTGATTCGCTGGCACCCGGCTGCGCAAATGCAGTCGAACCGGTAGCGGCAAAGAGCAGTCCGGCGACGCAGATGCGGATTTTATATGGCTTCAGTTTCTCGGTCATGGCCTGTACAGTTTGCCGTCAGTCAACGTGGGAGTTTAACATGGGAGATATCGTTATTCCGTTGGCGGGTGGCTGGTTCAGCTGCCATTAACCCTTCTGCAGCGATAATAACGTATGCGACAGAGACTGTTCATGAAGAAAAAATCAACCGCCTGGTGGCGGGGCTGGACCATCGGCTGCAATCTGTTACTTGCGATGACGCTGGTTCCGGTCAATGCGTTTGCTGCTGATGAGGCACAACAATGGCGATGGTCCGGGGTCGCGCGCGTGGTGGCAATCAGCGATGTGCACGGTGCATACGATGCGATGGTCCGTACGCTGAAGAATGCCGGCATTCTGGATGAGTCGTTGCAGTGGTCTGCGGGTGAGACGCACCTTGTGATTACGGGCGATCTTCTGGATCGCGGGCCGGATTCGCGCAGCGTCATGGATTTGATCATGGGTATCGAGCCTGAGGCGGAAACGGCCGGCGGTGCGGTTCACCTGTTGCTCGGCAATCATGAAGTCATGAATTTGGTCGGCGACCTTCGCTATGTATCGATTGAGGAATACGCGGCATTTTCTGCAGACGAGTCTGCTGACGAGCGTGAACGCTGGTTCCGCATTTACCGCGACCGGCAGCTGATCGTTACCAACGAAGCGGCGCTTCGGGCGAAATTCGACACAAATCGCCCGCCGGGATTTTTCGCTCATCGCAGGGCATTTCGCAGCGACGGTAAATACGGCAAGTGGTTGCTGAGCAAGCCACTGATTGCCGTTATCAATGACACCGCATTTGTGCATGGCGGTCTGGCGCCCGTCGTCGCGGAAATCGGCCTGGCCGGCGTCAATGGAAAAATGAAAGATGAACTGGTGACCTACGTTCATCAGCTGGGTGTGCTCTACGATGCCGGCGTGCTGACCCCGGCGGAGAATTTCTACAAGCACGCTGCGGTGCTTGCTGCGCTGCCTGCCGGTATTGATCGGCCAGCGGATCTCAGGGCTGCCATTGATACGGTGAGCGACCTGAGCGATGCGGCCATTCATGATTCCGATTCACCGCTGTGGTATCGGGGCAATGTGGGTTGCGGGCCACTCATCGAAATCGATCGAATCGGTCCGGCGCTGGCTGCAATAGGGGCAAGCCGGGTTGTCATCGGGCATACACCCACACAGACGCGCCGCGTTCTGTCACGTTTGAACGGTCGCGTCATCGAGATTGATACTGGCATGCTTGGTCCCTTTTATAGCGGCAGCGGCAACGCCCTTGTTATCGAAGGCGACGCTATCGCAGTGATTAATGAACACAGTCCGGAAGTTTTGGACGTTGCTGATCATCCGCGCAGGGTTGGCATTCGTGGGCAAGGAATCAGTGCTGACGATCTGCATGACATCCTCGCAAACGGCAGCATTGTATCAATGCAGGAGAATGCCGCCGGTTATGCAGATGTCAAACTAAGTCACGACGGTCGTACGCTCGATGCAATCTTTTTGGCTCTGCCCCGCTCCAGGGGGTTTGCACCGGAACTGGCGGCGTATCGGCTTGATCGATTTCTTGGTCTGGGAATGATACCCGTGACAGTTGGCCGGACCATCGATGGCAAGAGAGGCGCGATGCAGTTCAAACCGAGTTCCCTGGTGACGGAAGGCGAGCGCAGTGCGGGGAGGAGAGGCAACTCTGGCTGGTGCCCGTTACGCGAGCAGTGGGATGCAATGTACGTCTTTGATGCGCTGATCTACAACCCGGCACGAAGTCAGCAGCACATGTTGTACAGTCCGGATTACTGGCAACTAATTCTTACGGGGCACAGTACTTCTTTCGATACAAGCGGGTCCCGGCCCAAGTATCTCAAGGACGTAGCGCTTGATATCGGCTCCGGCTGGCAGGAAAAGCTTACAGCCCTGAATGACGCGGTCCTCGATGAGACCTTCGGTGACGTACTCAATCGTCGTCGATTGAAGGCGTTGGGTCGGCGACGAGATCGGTTACTCGAAGACGGACAAAAACCGTAGGAGCGGCATCCTGCCGCGATATTCAAGACGATCGCGGCAGGATGCCGCTCCTACTCAATAATCGCGATGCACTCGATTTCCACGCGTGCGCCAAGTGCGAGCCCGGTGGTGCCGAAAGCGCTGCGTGCCGGAGGGTTGGCGAAAAAGGTTCGATAGACTTCATTCATCGCGCTCCACTCCTGCATGTCAGCGAGAAACACGGTGCACTTCACGATCCTGTCCATGGATGAGCCAAATTGTTCGGCCGCGGTCTTGATGTTTTCCAGGGTCTGTCGGGTTTCCGCGGCAATGCCACCCGGCGCAAGATCGCCGGTGCCGGGGATGTTGCCGAGATTGCCGGACAGGTACAAAGTGTTGTCGACCTGGACTGCCGACGAGAACGGCAAGCCAAGGTCTTCGGTTCCCGGCATGTTGTGGTAAGTGATTTTCGCCGGGTGATCGGACTGAATGTCTAGCTCGCAAGCGCTGACGAGAAATCCACTCAACATCATGGCGGTGACTACGGTGAGTGTTTTTCTCATATCCCTGTTCTCATATTTCGTTGGCTCTCGCCGCTGCGGCAATATGCTCGGCGGCGCGGAATGCCAGCGCCATGATGGTCATCGTCGGTTGGCCCCGCCCCGAGGTCACCATGCTTGACCCGTCACAGATAAACAGATTGGCTATGTCGTGGCTGCGATGATATCGGTCGACGACCGAAGTCTGCGGATCATCGCCCAGTCGGCACGTGCCCAAAAGGTGAGGGCCGCCACGCTGAGGTACGACCGGGTGGGTCCACTGTTCCAGCGCGCCGGCAGCAGCAACCAGATCCTGGGCAACGTCGCGAAGAAAGCGGGCGTTTGACAGGTCGTCATCGTGATCTCTGTACGTGACTCGCATCGCTGGCCGGTCCCATTCATCCTTGAGCGTCGGATCGATGGTTATGTTGTTGCGGTCCATGGCCAACGAGGTCGCACCGATAGCGAGCGTCATCTGATGATTGAAGTTATGTGCCAACTGCTCCTTGAATTCAGCGCCCCACTGTTTTTTGCCAGGCGGCTGGCCCGTGAGGGCGTACATAATCGGAGTCGCGTGCAGGAAAGGTCGCGCATCAATACCGCCGCCGCCATAAAAACCACGTGCCGGATTGGATTCATAATAATCGTGCACGACGCGGGTACATTGCACGCCTTTGTAATCGTTGAGCGGGTGTTCGAATGTGGCATGTACCAAAGCGTGGCTGTTGTACATCAGGTTGCGGCCGACAAAACCGCTCGAATTGGCCAGTCCGTCCGGATGTGCGGCATTGGCGGAATTCAGCAACAAGCGAGGCGTCTCGGCACCATTGGCAGCAACAATGACGGCGCGGGCTTTTTGCGCCCGCTGATTGCCTGCCGGATCAATGTAACGAACTTCGCTGACCTTGCCGTTTGCGCCGGTCTCCAGCTGGTAAACCGCACAATCTGCCCGGATTTCGCAATGACCACTGGCTTGCGCCTGGGGAATCATGGCGGCCAGCGTGGACGACTTTGCGCCGACTTCGCAGCCAAAGCCCATACAATAGCCACAGTGGATACACGCGGCGCGGCCGTTGTGCGGTTTGGAGAGTATGGCCAGTGGTTCGGCCTGCGCATGTAAACCCAGTGCCGTTGCACCCTTTTCCAGCAGAACGCCGGACGATTTCACCGGCATCGGTGGCATCGGAAAGGGTTTTGACCGCGGCGAGTCGAAGGGTCCAGGTGCACCGCAGACACCGATATCCCAGTCGACTTTGGTGTAATACGGCTCAAGTTCGTCGTAGGTGATTGGCCAGTCCGCGAAGTTGGTGCCACTAATGGCTCCCAGGACGCTGCGCTCATTGAAGTCAATTTCGCGGAGACGCCAGAAATTCGCACTGAAATGGACGCTGCTGCCACCTATGCCGGGGGCATAAAACGCCGGAGCCCGGTTCGGGCCCGTTTGAACTTCTGCTACTTTGCTTTCGTCATCGCGAAACGTCTGATTGCGCTTGTGAGCGGCTCCCCCGGCGAGTCCACTCATCATGAAGATTTCGAATTCATCGTGTGTGAAATCCTTCGCCTCGCGAAACGGTCCCTGTTCGAGGGCCACGACGCTGAAGCCACCGGTCGACAATTCTTTCGCGAGAATACCGCCTGCAGAGCCAGAGCCTACAATGACGAAGTCAACGGCCTCGTCGAGCGGATACTCAATCTGATTCTTGGTTGTCATCCTGCGCTCCCCGCATGTATTGCGCGTCGTAATAGCCAAACGGTGGTTGCGCTGCGCCGTGACCTTCAAAGCCGATCAGCTTCCAGCCAATATTGTCCTTGTTGCCACCGTAAGAACTCATTGCGAAAAAGCCCATCATGGTGAAGGCCTGTAACATGCCAAAGAAGGGCGTTTTATCGTTGTCGGTGAGATAGGCATCCTGATCCGCCTCACTTAGATCTGAAAACATTTTGGCGCCGTCAAAACGACTTGCAACGCCAGCAAGAAACTGCCCCATCAAGGCGCGAAACTCGCCCAACTGGTCCGCGAACTGGTCAGCAAGAACGGTGTCAAAGAAATACACTACCCCTGCTTCCCGGGCACCCGGTGTATCCGTTGTCGGTAGAATTCGTGCAGAGATGGCAACCAGCTCTCGAGCCTCGGCCGATGTCAGTATTTTGAATGCAGAGGCTTCTTCGTGAGCGGTGCAAGCTGCCTCTGCGAGTGCCAATGCGGCTGGTACGCTAATGCGCAGTAACGAGCTGCCGGCCACGGCGCCGGAATTGCCAATGAAGCGCCGCCGCGTTATCGGTTTGTCTTTCATCTCTCCCCCCGAAATTCTTCTTCAGAGCGGCCAAACTAGCACAGGCGGGGTACCAAGTATTCACCGCTCGGAATGTGGGCTGCACCACAGACTGGTATATCATTGATAGCTAATGAGAAGCAGAGCAAGCAGACAGTGGCGACGGGACAACCGACCACACAATGACTCAATGCGGACTTAAGGGATGACGATGGGGCGACTGACAACACACATACTCGATACCGCGCACGGGCGGCCCGGCGGCGGAATCCGGGTCAAGCTGTTTGCCCTGCAGGGTGAGCGCCACCTGGTCGCTAACAGGGTGACCAATGCCGATGGCCGTACCGATGAACCGCTGCTGAGTGAGGAGACGTTTCGAGCCGGGAAATATGAGCTCGAATTTTCTGTGGGCGAGTACTTTGCAGCCACTGGCCTTGAGACTGACGAGCCGCCCTTTCTTGGTGACATCGTGATTCGTTTCTCGCTAAAAGATGGTGAGAACTATCATGTGCCCTTGCTCGTGTCGCCCTGGAGCTACTCAACGTACCGGGGTAGCTGAGTAATATTCCAGGCAAGCGATATGCATTCGAGCACAGCCAACAAAGCGACACCTGAGACGATTTCCTTCGTGCTGGACGGCGAGGTCATCGAGATCAGTGACCTCGATCCGACCCGGACCGTGTTGCAGTATCTGCGCGAGAATTTGCGCCGCACGGGAACGAAAGAAGGCTGCGCCGAAGGAGACTGTGGTGCCTGCACGGTCGTCATTGCCGAGCTTGATGACAGCGGTGACTCCATTCAGGTTCGTGCGATCAATTCCTGTATCCAGTTTTTGGCGACACTGGATGGCAAAGAATTGATTACGATCGAAAGCCTGCGCGGCAAGGACGGCGTCCTGCATCCGGCACAGCAGGCGATGGTCGATTATCACGGCTCGCAGTGCGGCTTTTGCACGCCGGGATTCGTCATGTCCCTCCTGGCGCTGTACAAGAACAATGCCGCACCAACCCGGGTGGAAGTCGACGATGCGCTTGCCGGCAATCTTTGTCGTTGTACGGGTTATCGTCCGATTGTTGATGCCGCCATGAAAATGTATGCCGATGGCAGTCAGCGTGAGGCCACCGGCGACTGGTTGCTCGCAGCGAAAGGCGCGGGTGCCGAAGAACAATTGCAGGACAAGGTTGCAAAACTCAAGTCGCTCCGTCGCAAGACAAGCCTGGCCATCAATCGCGCGGGTCGTCGCTTCGATGCGCCACGCTCAATACCCGAGCTTGCCGGGCTGGTCGAGGGCCGACCTGATGCGACCCTGCTCGCTGGAGGTACCGACGTCGGGATTTGGGTGACCAAGCAACATCGCGAACTCGATGACGTCATCTATTTGGGTCGTATCAGTGAATTGCGGACAATTTCAGTGTCGGCTACGCACGTTGATATCGGTGCTGCCGCGACCCTGAGCGACGTCATGCCGGTGCTGGGCAAATACTTTCCGGGGCTGGAGGAATTGTTTGTTCGTTTCGCTTCGCCGCCAATACGTAATGCGGGCACGTTGGGCGGCAATGTTGCCAATGGATCGCCGATCGGCGATTCGATGCCGGCGTTGCTGGCACTCGACACCACACTGGTGTTGCGCAAGGGCAAGCGGCAGCGGGAACTGCCCCTTGACGAGTTCTATATGGATTACCAGGAAACGGCAATGGAGCAGGGCGAGTTCCTGGAAAAGATTCGGGTGCCACTGCTGGAGAGCGGTACTTACTTGCAAAGTTATAAAGTATCCAAGCGCTTCGACCAGGATATTTCGGCGGTTTGTGCAGCCTTTCGGGTCAAGCTTGATGACGGTTTGATCACAGAGGTGAGAGTCGCTTACGGTGGTTTGGCGGCCACCCCGAAACGAGCAATTCAGTGTGAAAAAGCGCTGCTCGACAAAGTGTTCGAGCGCACCACCATCGATGTTGCCATGCAGGTGCTGGACAGGGATTTCCAGCCGATCGCCGACATGCGTGCGAGCGATCAATATCGAATGCAGGTATGCCGGAATCTGCTGCTCCGGTTTTATCTGGAGATCACGGGCGATCAGTCCACGCGGGTATACGAATATGGCCGTGTCTGAGTCTCCTCTATCCGCGATCAAGGGCTCGGTCGGCTCATCGATTCCGCACGACAGTGCGCACCTGCATGTTAGTGGCGAGGCAAGTTACACCGATGATATCGCCGAACCTCGCGATCTTCTGCATCTTGCTGTTGGCATGAGCGAGCGGGCCCATGCGCGAATCAAGAGCATTGACCTGCAGCCGGTTCGGGACGCGGCGGGCGTTGTTGATGTCATTGTCGTTGACGATATTCCAGGTGAGAACAACTGCGGTCCGGTGATTCATGATGATCCGATTCTGGCCCCGAATCTGGTGCAGTATGTCGGCCAGGCCATCTTCGCAGTAGCCGCAGAAACGGTCGACGCGGCGCGCAAGGCAGCGAGACTGGCGATCATTGACTACGAAGATCTTGACGCCATTCTTGACCCGCTTGATGCGGTTGAAAAGCAATCATTTGTGCTCCCCAGCGAGACCCTGACCCGGGGCGATAGCACACGCGCTCTCGAGTCTGCCGCTAACCGGCTACAGGGTCGGGTCCACCTTGGCGGCCAGGATCACTTTTATCTCGAAGGCCAGATTGCCATGGTGCTGCCGCGCGACGATGGCGACCTGTTTATCTTCAGTTCGACCCAGCATCCGGGTGAACTGCAAGCCCTGATCGCAGCGGCGACGGGGAAGCAAGCGAAGGATGTCGTGGTCGAGTGTCGTCGCATGGGTGGTGGGTTCGGCGGCAAGGAAAGCCAGCCCGCGTTGATTGCGTGCATTGCGGCATTGATGACGCAACGCACGGGTCGCGCCTGCAAATTGCGCCTCGACCGGGACGATGACATGAAAATGACGGGCAAGCGCCACGATTTCGTCATTGATTACAACGTGGGCTTTGACAGCGACGGGCACATTGATGCCGTCGAGTTTGTATTCGCCTCGCGCTGCGGGATGTCGGCCGATCTGTCGGGGGCAATTAACGATCGCGCCATGTTCCATTGTGACAACGCCTATTACCTGCCCAATCTCAGCGTGGTCTCACACCGCTGCAAAACACACACGGTATCGAATACGGCATTTCGCGGCTTCGGCGGGCCGCAGGGAATGTTTGGCATTGAATGCGTAATGGACGATGTTGCGCGTCACCTGGGCATTGACGCGCTGGATGTGCGGCGGCGGAATTTTTATGGCGTGGGTGAAAGAGACATCACGCCCTACGGGCAGAAAGTCAAAGACAACATCATCGTCGAACTGGTTGAGCAGTTGCACGCGTCATCGGGCTACGTGTCGCGTGTGGCAGACATCAAATCATTCAATGCAGAGAGCGAGATCCTGAAACGCGGCATTGCGCTGACCCCCGTAAAGTTTGGTATTGCTTTCACGGCTACCCACCTGAATCAGGCCGGCGCGTTATTGCATATCTATACAGACGGAACCGTGCATCTCAACCACGGTGGCACGGAAATGGGGCAGGGACTCTTTACCAAGGTGGCGCAGGTGGTTGCCGAGGAACTGCAGATCGATATTGACCAGATAAAGATCACCGCATCGGATACGAGCAAGGTGCCAAATGCGTCTGCGACGGCAGCATCGAGCGGTTCAGACTTGAACGGCAAAGCCGCACAGGCTGCGGCTCGTACGATCAAGGGTCGGCTTAGCCGTTTTGCAGCAGAGCATTTTGGGGTTGCGGAGGCCGACGTCGTGTTTACATGCAATGAGGTCATTGTCGGTGACCGCAGCGTTCCGTTTAAAGAACTTGTTCGCCTGGCTTGGTTCGCACGAACTTCGTTATCGGCCACCGGCTTCTACAAGACGCCGGATATCCACTACGATCGGGAGACTTTCAGCGGTCGCCCGTTTTACTACTACACTTATGGCGCCGCAGTATCCGAAGTTATCATCGATACGCTCACGGGCGAAAATCGGCTGCTGCGGGTCGATATTCTCCACGATTGTGGCAAGTCGCTGAATCCTGCCATCGATATGGGACAGATAGAGGGAGGGTTTATTCAGGGGGCGGGCTGGCTGACGACGGAGGAGTTGTGCTGGAACGAGAAGGGTGAATTGATGACGTATGCACCGTCTACGTACAAAATTCCGACGAGCTCGGATGTACCCGTCGATTTTCGGGTGCAGATCCTGGAATCTGTTGCAAACAGGGAGGAAACCGTTTTCCGCTCCAAGGCCGTTGGCGAGCCGCCGTTAATGCTGGCGCTGTCGGTTTACTATGCGCTGAAGGATGCGGTGAGCAGCGTTGCTGGTGACGGGCAACATGTATCACTACAGGCTCCAGCCACTCCGGAAGCCGTCCTCAATGCAGTGCGCGCACTGCAATACCCCGATGAGACACAACATGCATGAGTGGATTGATGATCTGCGACACCTGAGAGAGGCCGGTAAACGGGCCGTCATCGTTACCGTTGCGGGCGTGCGCGGTTCTGCGCCGCGAGAAATTGGCGCGAAAATGCTGGTGTCCGACAGCGATACGCTGGGAACGATCGGTGGCGGGCAGCTCGAATACCAGTGCACGAAAATCGCCTGTGAACTGTTGCAAGACGCCGCCGCCAATGTGCGTTTGTTGCGCCGGTTTCCGCTGGGCGCCAATTGTGGCCAGTGTTGCGGTGGCGTTGTTGATGTTCTGTTTGAAGAATGCGCGCACGGACCTGGCTGGTTTGACGATTTGCTGCGCGGCTTCGATTCAGGACAAGAGCTGTTGATGCTCACTCGATTTGCAAGCAGTGGCGACATATGCAAGGAAATTGTCAGCGCTGATCAGCTGCATGCGACAGGCAAGTTCGATTTCGCCGTGACGGAGGCGGGGCGAGAGGCCCTGGACGATGGCAATGCCCGCCATCTGAAGTTGACCGCGAAAAGCAGTGTATTGCTCGAGCCCATAATGGCTTCCAGGTTCGATATTGCTGTTTTTGGTGCAGGGCATGTCGGCACGGCCACTGTCGCAATGCTTGCGACACTCGACTGCAATATTCGCTGGGTCGACAGCCGGCGCAAGGTATTGCCAAAGAACCTGCCGGCCAATGTGCAAACGATCCGGACTGACACGCCGGAGCGCGAAGTCGCAGCGATGCCGGCAAATGCGTTTTATTTGATCATGACGCACAGTCACCCGATGGATTACGAGATTTGCTGTGAGGTGCTCAAGCGTGGCGACGCCACCTATTGCGGACTGATCGGATCAAAGTCCAAGCAGCGCCGCTTTACGAAACGGTTGCGGGCCGGAGAAATCGGTAACATCGAGCAGCTGACTTGCCCGATCGGTGTCGGCGGCATCAGTGGCAAGAAACCGGCGGAGATAGCGATTTCTGTCGCCGCTGAGATATTGCAAGTTCGTGAGGCAGCCAGTCAAAGTGCTGCCGGCAGTCCAGACGGGAATGTGTTTCACATTAAGAGTCGATATTAGTTTATGGAAGCATACTTATTGGATTGGCTGAATATTCTCGGGCGCTGGGTGCACTTCATTACCGGCATCGCATGGATTGGCGCATCGTTCTATTTTATCTGGCTCGACAATCACCTCGAAGCACCCAGGAATCCCGCTGATGCTGAAAAGGGCGTGGGCGGTGAGGTGTGGTCTGTGCACGGTGGCGGTTTCTATCATGCGCAAAAATACCAGGTCGCGCCGAAAGTCCTGCCGGAAACATTGCACTGGTTCAAATGGGAGGCGTACACAACCTGGTTGACGGGCATGTTCATGCTCGCACTCATTTACTGGTATGGCGCCGATGTTTACCTGATTGACCGATCGGTGGCCGATCTGTCGCCGACTTATGCGGTGGGTGCGGCCGTGCTAATCCTGTTCGCCGGTTGGATTATTTATGATCTGTTGTGCAAGTCGCCGCTCGGAGAAAACGATGCAGCGCTTGGTGCCGTGCTGTTTGGCCTGGTTACTTTTCTGGCGTGGGGACTGTGCGAACTTTACAGTGGCCGGGGCGCCTACATTCACTTTGGCGCCGTGCTTGGCACAATCATGGTCGCCAATGTATTTTTCGTCATCATTCCCGGGCAACGAAGAATGGTCGAGGCCGCGGGCCGAGGCGAGTTGCCGGATCCTGCTGACGGTATTCGGGCAAAACAGCGTTCGGTGCACAACACCTACTTCACCCTGCCTGTCTTGTTTGTCATGACGAGCAACCATTATGCGATGACGTTCGCTCATGAGTACAACTGGCTGGTGCTGGTTGCGATTTCTCTGGTTGGGGCGCTGATTCGCATCTACTTCGTTGCACGCCATAAAGGCAAGGCATCGCCACTCCCCATCGTGGTTGCGGGCCTGATTATTGTTGCGATGGTGATTGCCATGGCACCAAAATCGAGGGTGAGGACGTCGGCAGCGTTGAGCCTTGAAGATATTCGACCGGTGATTGAGCATCGCTGCGTCACCTGCCACTCGGCAGAACCCACGCACATCGCTTTCCCAGCCGCCCCTGCAGGCGTGAAATTTGACAGTGAAGAACAAATTCTCGCTGCTGCGGATCGCATCCATCAGCAAACGGTCGTTACTCGCGCAATGCCAATCGGCAATTTAACCGGCATCAGCGAGGAAGAACGATTGATGATCGATGCGTGGTACCTGGGTATCGCAGGCAGCTCGAATGACTGAGGAATATTATCCGCGCAACCTGAAAGGTTATGGTCAAGACGGGCCCGAGGTCCGGTGGCCGGGTGATGCCAGGATTGCAGTGCAATTCGTCATCAACTACGAGGAAGGCGCCGAGAACTGCATTTTGCACGGCGATGATGCGTCGGAAGCTTTTCTGTCGGAAATCGTTGCTGCCGCGCCAATCCCCGGGCAGCGCCACATGAATATGGAGTCGCTGTACGAGTACGGCTCGCGTGCTGGATTCTGGCGTTTGCATCGGCTGTTCAGCGAGCGCGAACTGCCCGTGACTGTTTTTGCCGTCGCGATGGCGCTTGAGCGAAACCCGGGCATCATCACTGCCATGCAGGATGCGCGGTGGGAAATCGCGAGCCATGGTTATCGGTGGATCGACTATCAGTCAGCGACTGAAGACGAAGAACGCGCGCATTTGCAAAAGGCGATTCAACTGCATACCGAGTTAACCGGCGAACGCCCGCTTGGCTGGTACCTGGGGCGCTGCGGTCCGAACAGTCACAGGCTCGTTGCCGAGGAGGGCGGCTTTCTCTATAACGCTGACACCTATGCCGATGACCTGCCTTATTGGGATCATTCTTTCGCCACACCCCAGTTGATGATTCCCTATACGCTCGACGTCAACGATATGCGCTTCACGACGCCACAGGGTTTCAACTCCGGACAGCAGTTTTTCGAATACATGAAAGACAGCTTCGATTATTTGTACGCGGAAGGCCGTAAAGCACCGAAAATGCTGTCTATCGGTCTGCATTGCCGACTGGCCGGACGGCCCGGCAGGACAGCGGCCGTTGAGCGATTTCTGGAGTACATCGCGGCTCATGCAAATGTCTGGGTATGTCGCCGTATCGATATTGCCGAGCACTGGCGGCAGCAGCATCCGGCCTCGTGATGATGACACGCGAAGAATTCGTCAAGCGCTATGGCGGCATCTACGAACACTCAAGCTGGGTTGCAGAGCAGGCGTACGATAAGGCAGCGGCGGTTGGCGATGTGGGGCTGCCCGCGATATTTGCCCAGTGTGTCGATCGCGCCGATGACAAGGTGAAGCTGGCACTGATTTGCGCGCACCCGGATCTGGCCGGCAAAGCTGCGGTGTCGGGCGAATTGACGCAGGATTCCAGCGCGGAGCAGAACAGTGCCGGCATCGATCAGTGCACCCCGGAGGAGTATCAGCGATTTCAGTCACTGAATGATCAATACAAAAGCAAATTCCATTTTCCATTCGTGATGGCCGTTCGCAACAGTGACCGGCACAAGATCCTGGCGGCGTTCGAGGAGCGTCTGCAAAACGGAGCGGATGAGGAAGCGGCCAAAGCGATTCGTGAAATTCACAAGATTGCCGGGCTGCGATTCGCGGCGATGGCGGCAGAAGATGAAAAAAACGCCGACGATGAATGAAGTTGCAAAAAACCCGTTCCACCAGTGGGTGCGCCTGGAGCAACCGAGGCTGGATACGCGCGTCGTCTACGCCAACGATGAGTTTTTCGCGGCTAAAGAACGCTTGATTGAGTCCCTGGAGCCGGTGTTTGTCGCCGACAAGTACGACGATCACGGCAAGTGGATGGATGGCTGGGAAAGTCGCCGCAAGCGCGGGCCAGGCCACGACTATTGCATCATCAAGATGGGAATTCCGGGCGTGATCCGGGGTCTGGATATCGATACCAGTCACTTCACCGGAAACTATCCACCGGAGGCATCTGTCGATGCCTGCATCAGCGATGAACTCGTACCGGAGGACGCCGACTGGCAGCCAGTAACCGGCAAAGTCAAATTGCACGGCGATTCGCATCACTACGTTGCCGTTGATAACGAGACGGCGTTTTCGCATATTCGCCTGAGCATTTTTCCTGACGGTGGCGTCGCTCGGCTGCGTATCTACGGCGAAGTAAGACCTGATTTCAGCCACTTCGAGAAAAATGCGCGCATCGATTTGCTGGCCCTTCAAAACGGAGGGCGCGCTGTTCTTTGCAACGACGAACATTTTGGCAGCATGCACAACCTGAATCTCGCCGGGCGCGGCATCAACATGGGTGACGGCTGGGAAACGGCGCGTCGTCGCAGGCCGGGTAACGACTGGGTTATTCTGTCACTGGGTCATCGTGGCATTGTCGACGAAATCGAGATCGATACCGCTCATTTCAAAGGCAATTATCCAGACCGCGTCATATTGCAGGCAGCCTCGGCAGCAGAAATCGAATTCGGTAAACTGGACGAAGCAAGCCGGGATTGGCCGCTGTTGCTGCCCGAGCAAAAGCTGTCAGCGGATCAGCGACATACATTTACTGATGAGGTCCAGGCGATCGGCGGGGTTACACATCTTCGTATGTCGATTTTTCCCGATGGCGGCATTAGCCGTTTGCGCGTGCACGGTCGCTTGACGGACGAATCGTGACAGGTACTGTTATCAGGGCATTGCCCATTACGCCTGAACGCTTTGCGCCCTATGGCGATGTGATTGCTGCGTTACCAAGCCATAAAGAAGCGATGAACGCTGCGCGCTTTGAACGCTTCAATGATCTGGCAACGGTCAATGTTGATACCGCCGATGGGGCGCATGCAGCGATTAGCCTGGCTCGCTCAAAAACAATGACCACTTTGCCCTACTGCTTCGATTTGATGGAGCGGCATCCATTCGGTAGCCAGGCATTTGTTCCGTTGTCATCGTTTCGTTTCGTCGTTGTTGTCGCACCTCCGGGTGAGTCGGTTGAAGCATCCGACCTCCGGGCATTCGTAACGAATGGTCATCAGGGCGTGAATTATCACAAGGGTGTCTGGCACATGCCGCTCATCGCGTTTGAGGCTGGTCAGGATTTCCTGATCATTGATCGTGCCGGTGGTGGCAATAATTACGAAGAGCATATTCTTGGTGAGTCAGTGACGCTTGAGGTCGAATAGAAACCATGGCCCGTGTAAATGCTTTTCGTGCATCCATTCTGCATTGCCTGGCTGATCCGGGAAGCGGTATCAGTTCGAGCGCCGTTGAATATTTCAAAGACGGCGTCCTGGTTGTTTCTGACGGTGTCGTTAGCGAGATCGGCCCGGCAGACACTCTGCTGCCTTCACTCTCCGGCAACATTGAGCTCACGGATCTCACGGGCAAGTTGATCATCCCGGGCATGATCGATTGCCATGTGCATTACCCCCAAATTGACATCATCGCGTCGTACGGTGAGCAGCTGTTGGACTGGCTGAACAAGTACGCCTTTCCGATGGAGGCAAAATTTTCCGATGCGGCGTATGCCAGCGAGGTCGCAAATTTTTTCGCCGAAGCGTTGCTGCGCAATGGTACTACCACGGCACTGGTGTTTGCAACGGTACACCCGCAGTCGGTAGATGCCATGTTTTCTGCGGCGAAGCAGCGAAACATGCGTCTCCTGACCGGCAAAGTGGTGATGGACAGAAATTGTCCGGAGGCTCTCCGGGACTCGGCGGAAACTGCGTACCGCGAAAGCCGGGAATTGATTGAGCGCTGGCATGGAGACGGTCGACTGGGCTATGCCATCACGCCACGATTCGCGGTGACCTCCACAGAGGCGCAACTGGAGTCGATGGGCAAGCTCGCGAATGAATTTCCGGACGTGCACATTCATACTCACCTGGCCGAAAACAGGGCCGAGGGTGACCTGGTTGCCGCGCAATTTCCGTGGAGCCGCAGTTATCTCGATGTGTACAAACGCTACGGCCTGGTGAGGGAACGCTCCATGTTCGCGCATTGCCTGCACCTCGATCAGGAAGATCGGCAAACAATGGGAGAACTCAATGGTTCGATCGCATTTTGTCCGACTTCCAACTTGTTTCTGGGCAGCGGGCTGTTTGATCTGCGGTCGGCTGAAGAGGCCGGTATTCGCGTTGGTGCGGGTAGCGATGTGGGTGGCGGAACGAGTCTCAGCATGCTGACCACCTTGAGTGAGGGTTATAAAGTGCTGCATCTCCAGGACCAGTCGTTCCCACCTTTCAAGGCCTTGTACATGGCGACTCTGGGTGCTGCGAAAGCGCTGTATCTCGATGACAAGATCGGTAATTTTGCTGTCGGCAAAGAGGCGGACTTCGTGGTGCTGGATGCAATGTCAGCCCCGATGACCGCACGCCGTTTGTCACGTACTGATGACGTTGCCGAAAAATTCTTTGCGCTGCTGATGCTGGGTGATGACAGAGCGGTGTCGGCGACCTATGTCATGGGTAAGCCTGCCTATATCGCAGGTCGCGCAGGAGTGCCGATAAAGACATTGTAGGAGCGTCACCTGAGGCGCGACCCGCAGATCTTATCCGCTAGCCCGGGCTAGCGACTTTGTGTGAGGTCATCCGCAAGTTTTCGGAGTCGGTCAATAACCGGCGCAAGCTCAGGTTTGTGTGCCTGTAATTCATCGATTGACAATCCCGACAGTTCGTACGGCAACACCAGCCAGTCGCTTGTCTTATGGACATAGTAATCCGGCTCGCGAAGGGTTCTTTCCGTGGGGCGGTACCAGACGGTCGCGGTGCGAATGTCATGCGGTAGATTGCGCCGTGTTTTTTCTGTCAAACGGTCAATGACGGCTTTGACGCTGGAGCCTGTGCTGTAAACGTCATCGACGATCAGCAAAGAATGTTCCCGGCACAGGTTTTCCAGTAGATATTGCAGGCCATGGACACGAATACTTTCAGCCTTGTCGACCATGTCCGAATAATTCGCCTGCCCGGAGTACGAAGTGCGAATGGCAATGTGGTCAGTGGGAATGCCGAAATGATGCAGTCCTTCCTGCACAGCAATGCCGACAGCGCTGCCACCACGCCACAATCCGACCAGGAAATCGGGTCGAAAGCCGGCATCGTGAATAGTGGCAGCCAGCTTGAACGAGTCGAGCAACAGATCGTCCGCGGCGATGAATACCTTGTCCATGTTGATTGTCTCGGTACTGCGCAAGTAAGGTAGTATACGCGGCAGGTACACGGTCAGCATAACCACAACACAGAACTTTCGGCCGGCCCGATTAGAGCTCAGGAACCTCTGATTTATTCTGGAGCCAAGATACGAGTTCATGAATAGATCAGAGGATCCTTAAGGAACCCCACATGGAAAAGACCGTCCTGACGGCGCAGGATCTTCTGGAGGATTCATTTCGACTCGGCGTCAATATTCTCGAAAGCGGTTTCAAGCCCACAATGATCATCGCGGTCTGGCGCGGTGGAACGCCGGTTGGCGTCGCCGTGCAGGAAATCATGTCTTATTGCGGCGTGGAGTCCGATCACATCGCCATACGCACCTCATCCTACGCTGGCGTCGATCAGCGCAGTGAAGTTGCCGTTCATGGTCTCAACTACATCATCAAAAAAATCTGTCACGATGATCGATTGCTGATTGTCGATGATGTGTTTGATACGGGCAATACTTTTGCTGCAATAATCAGCGAACTGAAGCGCCGTGCGAGGGGAAACTCACCAACGGATATTCGCATGGCTGTTCCCTGGTACAAGCCGACACGCAATGAGACCGACCTGGTGCCGGACTACTATTTGCATGAAACGTCAGAATGGCTGGTTTTCCCCCACGAACTCGATGCGCTAACGCCGGAGGAAACGAAACTACGCAGACCCGACGTCTACGACGTCATGTATTCAAAGGCGTCATCCGCAGCCTGATCTTATATAAGCGGTGCCGTTGAATCTTATGTGGCAGCGTCAGGCTGGAAAATCACCCGCAGCGTGCCTTTGGCCGGGTAGCGAAGGTTAGCGGCAGACAAGGCATAGCTAATCCCGAACTTGCGACCCTGTAGCTCGGAACCCGCACACACCCGCAACGGAACGTCAAAAGCCAGTACAGGCTCTCCGCAAGGAATTTCACCCAGCGTTTTCGCAACGTGAATCGCGGTTTGCTTGATCTTCACGGTTGGATATTTTTCAAATTCTGGTGGCTGCTGGCTGAGGAAAGGACCATCATCCGATGGCGCTGGCAGGTGATCAGCGACAAAAAATGAAGGGTGGTTAGGCATCGCAAGCAGCAGCGACGCATCCTGGATAGGCACATCTCCCTGATTGTAGATGACGAGCTGCAGTTCTTCGGCATTCTCCTCGAAAAGAAAGCGTTCATCGTCGTGCTGGTGCTTTAGTTTGATCTGCGCCATTTCCTCCATCAACTCCTGGCGATTCTTCGTTTCATAGGGGTCGTCAGAACCAAACAGACGCGCATGGGTCAGCCGCACAATGGCCGTTGTGGCCTCCGGACCTGGTTGGATTGGAATGCACTTGCAGCATCTGCTTGAGTTTGGCACTGGCAATTGCTGAAGGCATGGCGGTGAGGTCAGTCGTCCTGATCTTGAGCACCTTGTGAATTATTTCCCCGGGGAAGCCGACTTCAATTCGCTTCGCCGACTCAGACTCGTGAAATTTCTTCTCGAACATGGCCTGTAGCTGTCCGCGACCAAGCTTAATGGCGGAGTCGTTAACGCGCACAAAGGCATCACCGCGCCGCAAGGTCTCTGAGTGATCGATGCGCATCATGTATGGCTTGTCCGGGCAGTGAGGAATCTCGAATATTCCCAGCCGCTTACCTTCGACAGTGACCGCTCCATACTGAATGCGAATCTGCGGTTCAATGAAGTCCATGACAAGAGACTGGTAAGAAGGTTTGCCCGAGAAGTCGTCCGCGGAGACCGAATGCAGTTGCTTTCGCCCCTTGTCGTCAAAGTCCAGGCCGACAACGATAAAACGTGGACCCTCAATCGCGGTATTGGCCATTGCGATTACGTCGCGCAGGAAACACCGTATATCACGACTTCCATAAGCCGCCAGGCGGTATTGGACGTCAGCTCGCGGGGCTGCAAGTTGGGCTATTTTGACAAGACGGTTCATTGCCCCGAAATTTTGACTGAATATGCAAAATGATTCGGGAACTACTCTACATTTCTGCCAGCAAACGGCTTGCCTGGGAGAAAAATTGTTACCAGAGCAGGCGCCAGCTGCCGGTCTCGGTCATGCGTCGATGTCGCCGGCTCTTTATACTGGCGTGCAACGTAGCGCGCTTGTCGGCCAGCCAGTCCTCACGCTGTACGTGTGGATCCAGTCCATCCTTGCGGCGACGAGTCTCTTCTTCGGCTCGAAACTGGCAAAACTCGTCGTAGGAGCCGATTTCGGATTTAAGTTCCTGGATCATCAGCTCGACGTAAATCGCGTCGTCGAGAAAGCCGAGGCCAGGGACATCATCCGGAATCAAGTCGTCCGGATCGCAAAAATACATCATGGCACTCAGGACGCGTTCCTGTTCTGCTTCGCCAAGCTTCCATTCTCCGTCTTCCAGCATGTCGATCAGGACCTGGAGTTTGCCGAGGCCGTCAGCAATAAAATCGGGCAGCCCATTGGCTTTGGCATCGATGATCAGTTGTTTCGCCGCCTGTTTAATTTCCTCGTCAGTGTGGTCGCTTTTCATGGCCGACTTCGCCCGATCGATGACATCCTGGAAATGCTGCAGGTCACGATCGCTCAGCGTAAACGTAATATTGAGGGGCATGGCTCACATCCTGAATCAGTACGCATTGATTGTAGCCGTATCGGCTGCAATCGGCCATGCAAGAATCGGGGATATGGGCTCTTGAAGCCACCTTGAAGAAGTGCTGGCACGTATACTCATTAAACAATGCGCACCGCAAAATATTCATGCAGAATTCATGCCGAGGAAGCAGCGCTTTGATCAAGTAGAACCCCATGGACGTTGTCGCCTCGGGACCACCCGCATTTACATTGCAGCAGGCCGTGAATATCGCCCGCGACCACTATGGGCTTGATGTGACAGCGGCCGTCCTGGTGAGCGAGCGAGATCAGAACTTTCGTCTTGCGTCGGATGATGGCAAGCGATATGTACTCAAGATCGCCAATGCCCTGGAGGACCCGGTTGTCACTGATTTCCAGCTTCAGGCGCTCCTGCATATGCAAGCGAAAGCCGATGCGTTTATCAAGACGCCAACGGTGCTCCGAACGACGAGTGGCGAGTACAGTTTCGTACTCGAATCTGAGGGTCGCTCACATGTCCTGCGGATTGTCAGCTACCTTGAGGGCAAGCCGCTTGGTGCTGCGGTGCCGGATGCGAAACTGGCACGCAATATGGGTCGGTACCTGGCCCGTCTGGGCAGGGCACTCAGCGATTTTACGCACCCGGGGGCTAACCACAGTTTGCTCTGGGATATGAAACAGGCGGCAACATTGCGGGAGATATTGCGTTATATAGACGATGTCGATATGCGTGGTCTCGCGCGCCGAATACTGGACAATTTCGAATCGAAAATCCTGCCGGTCTTCGATTCACTGCGCTGGCAGGTTATTCACAACGACATGAATCCGGATAACGTTCTGCTGGAAGATTCAGTGACAGCGAAAATTGTCGGTGTCATCGATTTTGGTGACATGGCGCGGTCGCCACTCATTATCGATGTTGCCGTTGCTGCCTCGTATCTGCGCGCGTTAAACGGCAATCCGCTGGCACTGATTGCGGAATTCATTGCGGGCTACCATGGCGAGAATCCTTTGTCGCATTTGGAAATTGATATTCTGCACGACCTGATCCAGGTGCGCCTGATGACGAGTGTATCCATATTGAGCTGGCGCGAAGCGGCACGTGGCGCGGATGATGCGTATCTGCAGGCCGCTGCAGCCGTGGAGACTGCGACGGCGTCTTTTCTGGTCAAAATATCTGCCATACCGGGCGAACATGCGGCGCAAACGTATCGCCAGGTTTGTGCCTCAGTTACGGAGATCGGCTGAGGCCCATATTTAAGTTTCGTGGGGACTCGGTAAAGCCCTCGCAGCCGGGCTGAGAAAAATGGACCATAAGTAGTGTTCGGCATAACATAAAGCTGTGAATCAGGTCCCGGAAACAAGGCCTTGCGCGCAGTACTATGGTGCCTGTTCATGCAGTTTGGCAACATATCTGGCGTTATCGAAATGATCCTCCCCTTGGCAATCCTGCTTTGCTTCAGCGCCGCCTGCTACATGTTGCTGGCTGCCCGTCTCTTTGCACAGAAGAGCGAGATCGGTCATGTGCCGATTGGGCTGGCCTTCGTCGTGATTGGACTGTGGGTATGCAGTGGCGCCATCGAATTAGTGGCGACGTCCTATGTGGTGTTTTCGATCGGGCGTGTCGGTCACTTTGTCGGCACGGCGATCTTGCCGGTTGCATCGCTGCTCTACTTCCGTAAGTACATCGGTCGCAATATCTCCCGCGCCATGATAATCGCGTTGATGATGGTGCCGGTATTCTCAATCATTGTTGCCGCGACCAACCCCTTGCACGAGTTCATGTGGTATTTGCCGGCTACGAATGCTGTGGGAGAGTTCCTGACCCGGCCAGTCGCCTGGGGGCCCTGGTTTCTGTATCTGCATGCCCCGCATAGTTACATCGTTATTGGACTTGGTGTCCTGACGCTGGTCATGCACAGTACTGCCGTTGCGCCGGCTAATCGACGCAGGCTGTTCATGCTGGCAGGTGCAACAACGGCTCCGATTCTTGCGGTTATTGCTTACGATTTTGGCATCGGACCGAACACCATTTCCCCGTTACCCATTGTATTTACGGCGATGCTGCCTGTTTACGCATGGCTCTTTATCGGTGAACAAATCACCCAGTTTTCGCCGCTCGCGTATGAAACGGTGTTTCAGAATATGCAGGATCCCGTCGTTGTCGTTGACGAGCAAAGGCGCATCATCGGGCTGAATCGTGGTGCCGAGAAACTATTGAACCTGAAAGAGACCAACGTGTTGCGCGCGTCGCTTGAATCGGTATTCGGGGAAGAGGTGCCGGAAGTATACGAGGCATTAAGGACGGGCGAACCGCAACGGATGATGACCACAACGGGCCGTTTCCTGCACATACAGGTATCGCCCATCATGCGTAACGGCAGTACGGAGCGCGCCGGTCGTGTATTGATGTTTCGTGATGTCAGCGATGTCGAAAAAGCGGAGCGGGAGGTGCGCAACAGCGAACTCATGTTGCGCACACTCGTCAATCATTCTGTCAACGGAATCATTCGACTGCGCTGGGTGACCGATGAGCGGGGAAACAAGACGTTGCGCTGCATGTTCGCGAATGCGGCAGCCGCACGTTTCTTGCAGACAGATCCGGAAAGCATGATCGATCAGACTGCGGATGACTTGGTCAATCTGGCATCGACCGGCATGGTGGCTCATGACGCCGAAGTCGTGCGGCAACAGTTCCGTACGGCCACTGAGCGCGGTGAGATCATCGATACTGAAGTTCGGGTTGCTGGAAAAGATACCGGCAAATGGATGCGTGTCATTGGCGAGCCCGTGGGCGATGACGTCGCGATGACCTTTATTGACATCACGGAAAAAAAGGCCAAAGAAATCCAGATGGAATTATTCGCCTGGTCCGACCCGCTGACCGGCGTCTTGAATCGTCGTGGGTTTGAACGAGACGCGGCAAGTCGTTTGTCGGATAGCGATGATGAGGCGACGGGCGCGCTGTTGTTTGTTGACCTGAACGAATTCAAGCAGATCAATGATCAATACGGGCATTTTACAGGCGACCAATTGTTAATCATTGTCGCCGAACGTCTTCGCAGTAGCTTGCGTTCTTGCGACATCATTGGCCGTCTCGGGGGCGACGAGTTTGCGGCGTTAGTGCCGGACGTGGATGAAAATACTGCGGGAAGACTGGCGGAACGACTGACGCAATCTCTGCAAGCCGAATACCTGATCGGCGAGCGGAAATTGACTTGCCCCGCGAGCATTGGGCTCGCACTCTATCCTGAGCATGCCAGCACACTGACGGGATTACTGCGAGCGGCTGATGAGGCGATGTATCGCGCCAAGGCACGCTACCGCGGTCTTGGGGAAACGGGACAGATGAATTTGCTTGAAAAGGCAATATAGGCGCCGCAGGCGCTCACCCTGCGAGTCAACCCTTAAGGAACCTCTGATTTACTCTGGACGAAGTAGCTTGGGAGTCAAAATATTCAGCTTCAAGGCGCGGCTCGCCCGTAATGGCTAGCCATTGCGAAGATTCGCAACGCCGAAGCTGGATATTTTGGGCCCAAGATACGAGTTCATGAACAGATCAGAG
>JADFNG010000100.1 GCA_022563505.1 Pseudomonadota bacterium
GCGGCTCGGTGTGGATGCGGTCAAGGGTGGCAGAGGAGGTACCGGGGTTAACCCAATGGACGATGATTGCGTCAGCGATGCTGGTTCCTATCTCGTGATGGGTGACGCCGGTACAGTGCATAATCTCTATGTGCCGAGCGGCGCAAATAGTGGGCTGAAAATGGTGGGCGGTTTGACTATAGCCGAAAATAGCGACGCGAGTTTCACCGCTGAATTTGATCTTGGAAAATCCCTGACAGCACCCCCGGGACTTGATCCCGATGTCATTCTCAGGCCTGCCATCCACCTGGTAAACAATGCGGAAGTCGGCACCCTCACGGGTCTGGTTGACAGTGAACTGGCCACCGCCATTGATGCGGACGGAGCCACCTGTGCCCCATCCGTCTACGTGTTTAACGGCGGCGTTACACCAAATGCGATCGCCAATGAAGAAGAGGATACAGATGATCCCATTGCCACTGCACTGGTGAACGAAGTAGTCAACGATGACGAAATCACCGAGTACCGGTACACAGTGGGATTTTTGCTGGAAGGGGCATACGAAGCCGCATTTACCTGCAACGGCACCGACTTCGAGCCCATCGACGGCAAGCCGGTCAGCATCATTGCAAATGAGGTAACAACGGTAGATTTCCCGTAGAGAATCCCTTCACGGATATCACCAGCCACCTTTCTATTGGCACTATTGCAGGAGCGTCTCCTGAGGCGCGACCGGGCTCAAGAGGGTCGCGCCTCAGGAGACGCTCCTACAATTATTCTATTGGCACCATTGTAGGAGCGGGACCTGACCCGCGATCGATGTTCGTAGAATCGCTCGTCAGGTCATGCTCCTGCAATTATTCTATTGGCTTTGTCGGACAATCAGTCCAGGCCCCGATCAAGACTCGTCCGTTTTCCTGCCGGAAATAAACAAAGCATCGATAATAATCAATCCTGCACCGACCGTAATCGCCGCATCGGCCACATTGAACGACGGAAACGGCCAACCCGCAATATACACCTGGAAAAAGTCGATCACATAACCCAGTCTGATTCGATCAATGACATTGCCCACTGCACCACCGAGGATCAGAATCAAGCCCGACGTCAGTACGGTCAGTCTTTCCTTTCTTAATTGACAAATCCAGACGACGATGACGACGCTGACAATGGTCGCCAGTCCGGCAAAAAACCAGCGCTGCCAGCCGCCCGCATCGGCGAGGAAACTGAACGCCGCTCCCTTGTTTTGTTGATGCGTGATATTGATAAACGAGTTAAGCGGAATCTTCTCGTAAAGAGACACCCACTTGACGATAGCAACCTTGCTCAACTGGTCAAGCCCGACTATCGCCGCCGATACCAGCATCCACAATGAAAATGGCTTCCAGCTGCCCACTTCTTTACTGGCGACTTCACTCAATGTTCTGCTTCCTCAATAATCTCTGCCGCGTACGTCATTCGGCCAAAACCGTCCTGGCCTCTGCGGTATACCCGAGCAGTTGCTCAACGAGCTTGTCGACACTCTCGAACGATTCCTGATCGCTGAGCCGTGCGATGAAATCGACATCAACCTGCTTTCCGCCGAGACCCCGCTCGAATGACGGTATATGCAGCGCGAAGTACGCTCTGTCAACTCCATTCATGTGACACCGCCCGATGCACGCAACCGCATCAATCGACTGATCCTCAATAGCGCCGATTTTAACAGCAAATATGCCCTGCACTGCACTTCGGCGACGCTGCAGGTTGACGAATACTACTGGTTCTTCACCCTGCCAGTGGTTTCGACGAATGACCTTGCCGGACATGCGATAGCGCATTCCCAGCAGTTGCTCTGCCCGCTGCATTTCCCCCTCTCGAAGCGCGTCACGAATAGCAGTACTGCTCACCCGCTCCCCCTCCACGATGACACTGGCGACCTTTTCAACGCTGAAATCCAATGCTCTGCTTGCGCGCCGCAACTGCGCCAGGTTGCCCTCCCGATTCCTGGCAAAAACGAAATCATCGCCAATGACCAGATGCCGAACGTTCAACGCATGCACCAGCAACTTCCTGATAAACGCATCAGCAGTAATATTGCGCATCGTGTCATTGAAATTAGGGCAATAAAAGATATCGATACCCATGCGGTTGAACGCATCGTATTTCTCCCGAAACCGCGTCAGGCGCGCTGGCGGACTTTTTCTCGCAAAATACTCCTTCGGCATAGGCTCGAAGCTCATGACCACCGCAGGAAGATCACGTGCCGCCGCTTCTTCGAGCACTCGGTCCAGCAAGCGTTGATGCCCCAGATGCAAACCATCGAATGCGCCAATGGTAACGACACTTCCCTTGGCAACCCGTGAGAACGGGAATGCCCTGTCCGTCCGCGCTAGATACATGGCATCAACATGGGTCAATCAGTACGCAGTCTTAACGTCGTCGTTCTGACACCCAGCACGAAGAGCACGACAAAATAGACAGCGGCACCCGCCGCAACATCGAGCAGCACCGCGACCGTTCTTGCCATGCCATCCAGTTCGATCCACCACGTGAGCGGCCGCGCCAACATCGTTAGACAGAGCACCATGCAGGCATTGGCGGCCAGGAATTTAAGCAACAGGGAGCGCCACCCGGAAGAATGGCGGACGATGCCGTCACGGCGCAAGCCCCGGTACAGCAACCACGCATTGACGAGTGCTGCGATGGATATGGCGAGTGCCAGCCCGGCATGCGTACCAATATATCCAGCACGCTGCATGAAATACGCCAGAGTCACACTGAGCACAAAATTAACCCCAAGAGCGATCAAGCCAATCCTGACCGGCGTGCGCGTGTCCTCGCGGGCGAAATAGGCCGGAGCAAGTATCTTGACGAAAGAGAATCCCACGAGGCCGAGCGAAAATGCCTGCAAGCTCAGCGCGGTCATGCGGACATCGAATTCGGTGAACACGCCACCGTAGAAAATGGTCGTGACCAGCGGCTCTGCCATTACGATCAGGCCGCATGCCGCCGGCACCGCGACCAGCACCACCAGCTTCATCGACCAGTCGACGGTATTGGAAAACCCGCGTGCAGATTTTGCGGCATGTTGGCGCGATAAATGCGGCAAAGTCACGGTAGCCAGTGCGATGCCAAACAGGCCCAGCGGAAACTCCATCAAACGATCTGAAAAATACAGCAGGCTGATTTTTCCAACGCCCAGGAGCGAGGCAATAATGCCGCCAAGCAACACATTGATTTGCGCCACTGACGAGCCGAATATTGCCGGCAGCATGAGGGCCCCGATACGCCGCACACCCTCGTGCCCGGGACGCCATCGTGGGCGTGGTACAGCCTTTATCTTAGCGAGGAACGGCAGTTGGAAAGCCAGTTGAATGACACCGGCAACCAGTACGGCGTACGCAAGCGCCATGCCCGGCTCGTCAAGAAACGGCGCGAGCCAGATGGCGAATGCAATCAGCACCGCATTCAGGATCACCGGCGTGAATGCCGGCACCGCAAATTTGCCATAGGTATTGAGAATACCGCCGGCGAAGGCCGTCAACGACACGAAAAGCAGGTACGGAAACGTAAAGCGCAGCATCAGTGTCGCGAGATCGAAACGACCATCGTCGCCGATAAAGCCCGGCGCAACGATCAAGACCAGCAACGGCGCGGCAATGACCCCAATCGCCGTCACCACCACCAGAATTAGCCCCAGCGTGCCCGCGACGGCATCCACCAGCTCGCGCGCCTCTTCGTGACTGTGTCCCTCACGATATCGAGACATCACAGGCACAAAACCCTGCGAGAACGCACCCTCCGCGAAAAACCGGCGCAACATATTGGGAATTCGATTCGCGACGATGAATGCATCCATTACGATGGTCGCACCGAAAAATCGCGCAAATACAACATCCCGAACCAGACCGAGGACGCGCGACAGCAGCGTCATCGAACTGACGACAGAGGTCGATTTCAGCAGACCCCGGCCCGAAACCACCGGTGGGGGCTTTTTCGAGGAATGCGAATTGTCGGGTGCGTCCTGGGGGGCCATTGTCGGCTCGCGATGGGGGCGTCGGTGGGCGCTAGTCTATCCTGAAATGCGACGAAAAATCAGTGATTTAGCCGTTAAATGGCCGCGATTCACCGGTCAGTGCCCAAGGTCATTGACAATCCGTCACCAGCCACGAATAATACGCGGCTCTTTGGACCCGGGTGAGGACTTATCGCCCGGGCCTGCTCCAAATCAGACGGAAATATCGCGTGGCAAACATTAAATCAGCGCGCAAGCGTGCCAGACAGGCAGAAAAAACCCGGCTCCATAAAATGGGCCTGCGGTCGAAACTGCGAACGAATATCAAGAACGTTGTCGCCGCAGTGGAAAAAGGCGATAAGGAAGCGGCAGTCGCCGCTTACAAAGCGGCCGTGCCGGTGATTGACAGCATGATCAACAAAGGTGTCGTCAACAAGAACAAGGCAGCTCGTCATAAGAGCCGCCTGAACAAGATGGTTAAGGCACTGGCAGCTTAGGAGCCTGCGCGCTGTTACGGCAGTGCCTCATTTCTACCAGCAGTTCGCAGCCCCACCGCTGCGACCTTTTGCACCAGTATGGGTCATCGTCAGACTCCCGCACATTGTGTCTTTGGCTGCCTGATTTTGCTGCGGTGCCGCGGTAACCGTATAGGTCGTCGTCGAGAGGTTGGACAAGGTCACACTGTATACGCTCGCTGCATCGCCAGCGGCAACGAATGCACCATCATCGGCAATAACGAACGGGTTGGCTGGAAACCCAAGCTGCGTCAGAGTACCCGCATAGCGTTTATTATCCATAAAAAACTGCTGCTGCCTGTCGGCGACCTGCAGCAAGATCGACTTGGCTGCGCCACGCTTCGCCTTGACCACGAACTGCATGTACGAGGGATAGGCTAATGCCGAAATAATGGAGATGATCGCAAGGACCACCATGAGCTCAAGCAGGGTCATTCCCGCTTGTTTGCTGCGTCGTTTTCGTGTCAATGCGTTCAAAACTATTCCTCTACCTTAAGTCTGCGTTTAATTCGCTGCGACGTTACTGATCGATGTCTTCCTGCAGGTACCAGTACGTACGCCAGCGAGTACTCACGTCAATATTGTCAATCTGCAAATCGGGCCGCAGAATCTTGTTGGGCGGCACCGATACAACCTCGGCCGGAATGCCTGCGGAGGTCAGGTCAACATAGCGGTCCTGCTTTGTTGTCGCCTCGTCAGGATTATCCGCACTGTCGTCACTGGTGTTGTAGTTGATGACCGAGCGGGCATCTTGCAATGCCACCGCGTATAGCCGGCCCGCGCCCTCCGATGGCGCACAGGCTGATGCAGGGCTGCCGCCCTGGGGCAAATAGCTCGTGAAGAAAACGGAACCGGTCAGCGTCAATGCGGTTGCCAGAACTTTCTCGCCCGGCTCCTCCATCTGGAGTCGCCAGCCGGTGGTCAGATCAGCCGTACAACCACTACCTTCCTGTATGCAGTTATCGGTCACGTCCCCAAGGTCGTTATGCTCAACTCCCGTATCTATACCGGTGCCCGGCAGAGTATGTCGATCTTTGATCAGGTAAAAGAAATTTCGCGTAATGCCGCCAGCATCCAGCGGATCAGCACGGTTACCGGAGCCAATCAACACTCCATCGAAAACACCGCTGCCATCAGACGTGGGTACCAGGTCCGGGCGATGGAAGAATCGGCGATCATCGAAAACGCCCGACGCTCCTGCCGCATGTCGGCCCAGCGATGCAAGTAACGTCAGTTTCCAGTCACCCGTATCCGTACCCTCGAGATCAACGCGCCAGAGGTTTCCGCCCGTATCACCCACAACCATGCGATCCGTTAAACCATCCCCATCGGTATCGGCAACGCTCAATGTCGATGGAATGCTATCCACCAGCCCGGGATGTTCGAAGACGGTTGTCGATGCGCCGCCCGAGCCACCACGGGCTTTCCAGATGAGATCGCCGGTTTCTGCATCAACCACGTATATTGCAGCACCTTCCGAGTCATCGGTACCGACCGCACCGCGGGTGTCCTTGTTCATGTCATAGCCGCCCGCGAACATGATCACCGGTCGCGGTCCGCTGCCCGTATTGACCATGCCGACGCGTGGATTGGAAAACGTGTATCCCAGTTCGGAGAAATCTCCGGATTTATCAATCGTCCACATCAGCTCCGGACTCTCCGGATTCGTGATGTCGAGGGCATAGTAGGCTCTGCCGCCACGACGAAGACCCGTAAAGAGGTAAACCTTGTCACCGTCATTGGCGTCGATGGTTCCGTCTTGATTGATATCCTGTATTAAGGCTACCGGCGCGCCGTCGAAGGTGTAGGGGTGCGATGATCCGATCGCGTTTGCCCGCAGCATTTTTTGCGCGTAGAGCGACGTTCTCGGCATGAACGCCCACGCTTCCGTACCGCTCTGGCTTCCACCTGCAGTTGTATTTCGAAGCATGCGCAGCATGCCGTCGTTGGATGCCACCGCCAGATAAATGGCAGGGTTCTCGATGGTGTAACTGCCAATTGCACCGTAGTTAATGGGCATCGGTCGCGAGTGCAGGGGATCACCAAATATCCACTCTCTTGCCTCCGATCTTATGCTGTCGCCGTCCAGATCATCTATATCCAGGCCGCGGGCGTAGGCAATCAATGCTGCTGCTTCCCCAATGGTTGCTACACCGAGGTCGGCCTGCAAATCCGCCACGACAGCCGGACTGACATCGAAAGCAGCGAGCGACGATGAGGTTCGATCGTAATAGATCGTGCGACCACCGAGTCCGTTGGCTTCCTGTGGGCTGCTCACGAGAACTCCCGGTAATTTTTGACCTGCGCCACCACGGGCAACGGATCGACCGTCGCGTCCCAGCACTTCTCCGACATCTTCATCGGGAAGCGGAAGAGCCGCCGGATTGGTCCAGAATGTGAGCGCGTCGAAGCGAATACGACCATCGCCGGCTATCGCGCCGGCACCGGTCGCATCGACCAGGGAGGACACGCCGCTGGAATCGTTAGCGCCCACAAATTTGAGCTTTTTCACGTTTCCCACCCAGTACGGTCTTGCTTGCGCATCGACCTGGAACAGCGCGATGTAGACGTTGTCGGTAATCTCGGCACGATTGAATACGTTAACCGGCACCGAAGCGGCAACGAAAGTCGTACTGACACTTAGTATCTGTTTGAATATCTCTTGCAATGTTGCGACCAGTTCGTCCGGATTCTCACTGAGTACCAGCGGCGTTCCTGTGCCACCCGCTCGCGCATAACCAATGGTCGTCGTATTAATTTTCGTGCCATCAACAATGAAATATGAAATGACATTTTGCTTATCATCGAGATTGGGCACGGTGCCGTAATTGCCATTAGCCAAGTCCGCATCGTTCAGATACTGGATGACATCGGAAAACTGGCGCTGCGATGAACCGAAACCACCGTTGCTGACGGCTGCCTCGATCGCTGCATCCGAATCATCCTCCTGGTTGGAAACCTGGAACATGGTGTTGACGGTGAAGATCTTTGCACAGGCGCCCGCGGTCAGCAGAGGACTCCTGTAAGAGGGTTTGGATGGCGGCGGCTTTTCGATATTGACGTCCCAGGAAGCAGCCGGGAAATCATCGTGCAGGTTGAACTCGTTGCTCGTGCCGTAATCGGCATAGCCATTGTGGGCGTTATAGACGCCCTGCCCGGTCAGGTAACGGAAAAACTCGAAAAATAATTCCTTGCCCTGATAAGCATGACTCAGGTTACCTTGTGGTGTCGGCATCGCGTCCAGAATACTGTGAAATTTCGCCTTGGCACCATTGGCGTCTCCGTCCACAAATGTCTCAAAGCCCATGGCAATATAACCGCCGTTACTGCACCCGGTGCGGCCAAAACCAACACAATTGTTTGTATTGTCATGGTTTAACATTAAGCCGACACGTACGCCTTCGAGCGGATCAAACACTTTGCGCAAGGCACCGCGGAACACATCGAAAAATGTGTAAGGGCCGGTCGGGCTCATATAGCCTTCATTAATCAGCGTGTCGCACGTGCCGCCATTGCAAGCGGCCGAGCCCAGGTTGGGTCGGTAGTCCAGCGAGAACATGACCATCGGCTCGCTGCCGGCCGCAAGACCAATACCCGGATTGATGTAAACATCCGTGTCGTCCGCGTTGACCGTGCCGATGCTCGTGGCGAGTACCGCGATCAATGCAGTGATCAATAGTTTCTTATGCATGGTGTCCATACCGATACCTCTTACCCAATCAATACAATTAAAATGCCGGCACCAGGACCAACACACCTTGCGTGATCTGCCGGCGTCCGAGTAATTCATCGCTGCGATCATAGATTGTTGTTACCTCAAAAGAGGCGCTGGAAAACTTGTCGATACTCGACTCGACCATGCGTGGCGGCGGCCGAAACGACATGCCCATTCGCTCAACTCGAGCCGACAGGTCATTAGCAGCTATCGCCATCGACAATATTTCATTGTCAACGGAAAGGTCTGTCTGGTCGCAACCGTATGCAGCAGATGTGCACGATGTGTATCCAGACAAGCCGATAACCGGCGTCGTCCCCGGATCGGATACAATCGCGTCTGCTAATGCCTGCGCGCCCTGTACCGCAACGATTTGTGATTCCTCGTTTTGCACCATCTGCAACCCAATATTGCTCGAACGCATCGAGGCCACCGTTAACAAGGTGATGGTTATGAGGAACAGCAACGCTATGACCAATATCACGCCATCCTGTTTCTTACGCTGTGCAAGTAAAAACGTCGTCATGTCAAAATCCCATTTTGTTCATGCTGCGAATATTCTGGATACTTACCGTCGCTGAAAAAACACGCCGATGAAATGAATCGCCCGGCGTATACGCAGGCGAATTACTCAGTATGTAGGTCTTGTCATTCGTGTATCGCGTATCGATGTTGGAAGTCCGGGCCAGCAGAAAAATTCGTGCCGAGACCACAGACTGCATTTGTACAAGCGTTGGATTCGGCATGAACACATTCGGATTGCTGTCGCCCGTCGTATCAATACCGTATTCGATTTGCAGATCCTCGATTCCCGTTGCAATGCATTCCGTCGTCATGTCGGGCGCAACTCCGCGCAGCACCTTGCGGCAAAGAGTCGGAATGCCATCGCCCACAACGTTGGCGAAATTTCGCACATAATAAATACTTGGGCGGTACTCCCACTCGGCCCGAGGCAATGGCACATCAACGCCCGGGGCACCGGCCATCG
>JADFNG010000101.1 GCA_022563505.1 Pseudomonadota bacterium
AGAGCCTGCGCGCGATCGACATCGGATGGGACGAAAAACGCAGCGCGTTCACGATTCCAGAACAGAACGCCGCCGGCGAACTCATCGGCACCGCGCTCAGGTACGCGAACGGTTCCAAGGGCTTCGTGAAAGGCAGCAAACGCGGGCTGGTTATGCCGCACGGATGGCGAAACCGCCCTGGGCCGATACTCATCGTGGAGGGCCCGAGCGACGTTGCCGCCGCCGTCTCACTGAACCTCAATGCTATCGGGCGTCCGTCGAACTGTGGCGGCGCTGACCACCTCGGCGAGTTGCTCGAAGGGTCTGATGTCATCGTTCTCGGCGAAAACGACCGCAAGGACGACGGCAGGTGGCCTGGGCGCGACGGTGCACAACGCGTAGCGACGCAGCTAGCGACATCATGGGGAAAGGGCGTTTCATGGGCCTTGCCGCCTGGCGGTGCCAAGGATCTTCGCAGCTGGCTCCAGAATCAAGATGTCGATCTCAGCAGCGAACAGGCCGCACAGGAGACGGCACGGTCAGATGTGAGAAAGTGGGCCGCCGCAGGTAGGGCGAAGCAGCACTACTCGCCTTCCGCTCACACGACTCCACTAGCCCATCGGCGCTCCGCCTCACCTAGTGCTTGGCCTCCTGGGCCAGCCCAAACGCAACGGACCCGATGTGAAGTCGCTGCAAGTCGAAAGCATTACGTTTCGTTGTTACGGCTAGGAATCGGCGTTGGCGTGGACCGTCCGGTCGGACATCGGGCTCGACTAATACGTACGATGCCGCTCCGAACACCGGTTGCGGAGCAGCTCACGCCTCATCTAAATTTACAGCCGTTTTGCGTCAAGAATACTTGGAGCGCCCCGATATAGCTGTCCGAGACGCCTGTTACAGGCCGTTTGTTCGCCGTTCTGCTGATTCTTGGCCTTCCATCTCGAACGAAAACAACCCAATGCTTATGCCAATGGATTCGTGTCCATTTCAGCAAGCGCACAGCTTTGGGCAAGGCATTCCGATTGCACCTCACCTAAATTCTTACCATTTTCGCGCCAAGAAGAATTGATGCCTAACAAAAAACTATCATAGGCGCTGCCTGGGCGCGGACGACCTGCATCTAGGGGAGATGCCGCTCGACCACTGCGCCGCAGCGCTACGCGAAGCAAGCCTCCATCCTGTGGCTTGACAAGACAGGATCCAAATCCGCTCGCATCCACGCGCCGTGCTCATCGCCCCGGACGCGACTGACCGAGACGCCTGCCTGCCGATCACGGTGTGCTGACGCTGCACGCACTCGAGCTTGGCGCCACCGAATCCATTCGGGCAGCGGTCGATTACGATCGTATCGATGCGGAAGATACGGATTCCTTCAACCTGACGATTCAACGTGTTGCGCCGGTCAGTGGCCTGGTTATTGACCAGGAGATTTACCGCCGGTTGAGCTGTCGTGCAGAGGATCGACGGTTCATTGCCGATGTGCTGCTCGATTCCACGCTGGTCCAGGTACACCTTCCGCCGCCGCCGGGCCGACCCATGGCAACCATCGGGCCCGGTACCAACCAGACTTCCGAGTACGTGGGTCACGCGCAGCGAGGCGACGATGGTGCGGAACTGACGGATTACGACCTGATTGGGTCGGTGACGGCCAATACCGGACTTTTTGCGCTGAATGAGTTGGAGCAGTTCGATCTGCTTTACCTGCCCCCGCCTGGAAAAGAACATGACCTCGGACCGGCAGTCGTGCTTGCGGCTGAACGCTACTGTCGAAAACGTGGTGCCATGTTGTTACTGGATCCTCCGACTGAGTGGCGCTCGGTTACTGACGCGTTAATCGGCGTCCGTAATGCCGGATACTCAAGCTCGAATATTGCATCGTATTTTCCACGGATGATTTCACGGGATGATGAAGACCCGTTGCCGCGGGCGGTTGGTGGTGCGCTTGCAGGCTTGCTCAGCAAGCTCGATGAACAGCAGGGACCGTGGCACGACCTCGATCAACCGGGTTTTGGCTTCAGTCGCAAGTTAACGCCGGCGATTCAATTCACGATGGAAGAGGGCGCAATGCTGGTGCGCGAGGGTTTGAACGCCATTGCCGGGCAGACCGCGGGAAGGGCAGCGTTTTGCGGGTCGGTAACGCTTGGTTGCGGGAGTCAGATGGACAAGAAGTTCGCCAGCCTGACCGTGCGACGACTTTGCCTTACCGTCACCAACACCATTGATCGTGCGACACGATGGGCAATTTTTGAAGCCGATGCATCGCGAGCGGCAGAGCGCATTCAGGCGCAGGTGCACGCATACATGACCTGGCTTGCGGATCAGGGAGCGTTTGAGGTTGAGACGTATTCGGTGCAATGCGATGCGACGCTGCAGCAAGGTCTGGTCGACCCACAACGTGGCATGACTATTTTGCTGACATTTCATCCGCTCGGAGCCGACGAGTCAGTGTCGCTTGCACTGCATCAGTCCGCGGCAGGATGCCGCGTGGCAACCACGGCATTCGCGCCGGTTGCCGCGGAGTGTGCCTGAAGGCGCGCTAGCCCGGACTATTCATGAATCACCGTGATGATTGCGAACAAAGATCAAGCAAGGGCGCGAGTGTATTCATGAATAGTCCGGGCTAGGGTCAGGACGTCTTTTTCATCCCGTAGCCACCGCCACCCGGCGTTTCAATGATCAGGCAATCACCGGCTTCCAGATGTACGCTCGCGGTTGCTGCCAGGCGCTCAATCTCACCGCCAACTTTCTGCAGACTGTTTCTTCCAGTCATCCCGCTGCAGCCCCCATGCATGCCAAAGGGCGCGACGCGACGGTGATTCGAGAGAATTGACGCTTCGGCCGGTTCCAGAAAGCAGATCTTGCGCACGGCTCCATTGCCACCGTGCCAATGGCCGGCACCACCTGAGCCTTCTCTGATTGTGAAGGACTGGACGCGAACCGGACAGGTGGCTTCGAGTACCTCCGGATCGGTCATGCGCGAGTTGGTCATGTGAGTCTGCACTGCGTCGGCGCCATGCCAACCGGGACCTGCGCCGGCGCCGCCGGCGATAGTCTCGTAATACTGAAATCGTTCGTTTCCAAAACTCAGGTTGTTCATTGTTCCCTGGGATGCAGCCAATGCACCCAGCGCTCCGAACAGGGCATCGGTTACGCACTGCGACGTCTCAACATTGCCGGCTACGACCGCCGCCGGATACACGGGGCTCAGGAGGCTCCCTTTCGGAATCGTGACTTCCAGTGGATCGAGGCAACCCTCATTCATTGGGATGTCTTCCTCGATCAGGCTGCGAAACACATACAAAACGGCGGCGCGAGTGACCGCTTCGGGTGCATTGAAGTTCGTTAATGATTGCGGTGACGTGCCAGTGAAATCGATATGGGCCTGCTGTTTTTTTGCATCGAGTGAAATGCGTACGCGTATTTTCTCTCCCGAGTCGAGTTCGTACTCGAATGTGCCGTCCCGCAGCGTGCCGAGCAGGCGGCGCACACTGGCCGCTGCGTTTTGCCGCACGAAGCCAAGATATCTTTGTACCAACGCAAGACCGTATCGCTCGATGGCCTTTTCAAGCTGCCGAATGCCCTGCTGGTTGGCTGCAAGCTGGGCTTTGAGGTCGGCAATGTTCTGTTCGGGATTGCGTGCCGGGAATTTCGTATCGGCGAGTAATCTGCGTACGGCTTCCAGTTGCAGTTCACCTTTCCTGACCAGGAAGAAATTGTCGATTAACACGCCTTCGTCATCGATATGTTCGCTGTTGGAGGGCATGGAGCCGGGTGACATGCCACCAATGTCGGCATGGTGTGCGCGTGACGCCAGGTAAAACAGCGGCCGGTCGGATGCTGCAAACCACGGTGTAACGACGGTGATATCGGGCAGGTGTGTGCCGCCGTTGTACGGTGAGTTCAACATGACGACGTCGCCTTCTTGCAGTTCCTGGCCCCGTGCCGTGATGACGCTCCTGACACTTTCGCCCATCGAGCCCAGATGCACGGGCATGTGTGGCGCATTCGAAACGAGTCGACCTTCTGCGTCGAACAGTGCACAGGAGAAATCGAGGCGTTCGCGGATATTGACGGATAAGGCGGTGTTCTGTAGCACCGTGCCCATTTGCTCGGCAATGTGCATGAACAAGCGGTTAAATACTTCGAGCCGTACCGGATCCGGTTGCGATTCTGTGGCTGTTTGTGCCTGCTGCGCGGCGACAATGGCTTCCTTTTCGATGAGCAGGTGGCCCGTTTTACCGATGACGCCCTGCCAGCCTGAATCAATGATGGTGGTCGCATTCTGTTCGACCAGCATGGCCGGTCCGCGCAGTCTTGCGCCCGCGCCGAGTTGCTCACGAATATAGACCGGCACGTCACACCATTCGCCATCGACCCACATTCGCGTGAGCGCAACATCGCTCGTCGCAGGAGACTCCGCGATCTCAGTTTCCGCAAAAGATTCTTCGGCTCCCGTTGCGGCAATCCGGATGGTTGCGATCAGTAAATTATCGGTCCCGTGCGAGGCACCAAACCGACGCTGGTACGCGGCTGAAAAAGCACAGCGAACCGCCGTCGCCGTTCCCGCATCAACGGCCAGAATGGTATCTGAGCCGCTGACGCGCACGCCATATTGCACGGCAAAATGCCGATTTTCCGGCGGCACATTTTGTGCGGCCAATGCTTCGTCGCAGGATCGCCGCAGTGTGGCTATTTTGTCATCGAGCTTGCCGATCTCAGCATCGTTGAGCGGCGCATCGACGGACTGCTGCCGCTCGACGCGCAGGTTGGCGAGACCCATGCCGTAGGCGGACAGCACTCCGGCCAGAGGGTGCAGCCATATGCGGCGCATGCCCAAAACCTCGGCGACCTTGCATGCGTGTTGACCGCCGGCGCCGCCGAAACAGCATAACGTGAAGTCACGTACATCATCGCCGCGCTCGATCGTGATTTTGCGGATCGCATTTGCCATGCCCTCGACGGCAACGGTCAGAAAACCGGCCGCGATCAGCTCCGGTTGTGCGGTGCTTTCCGTGACGTCGTCAGCAAGTTGCCGAAATTTTGCAGTAACGAGATCTGCATCAATCGCTTCATTGGCGTTCGGACCGAATACCTTCGGGAAATACGTGGATGATAATCTGCCCAGAAGTACGTTGGCGTCAGTGACGGTTAACGGGCCACCGCGACGGTAGCAGGCGGGTCCCGGATCAGCGCCGGCTGAGGATGGACCCACCTGGTAACGGTCGTCGGCATAACGCAGAATCGAACCGCCACCGGCAGCGATCGTATGAATACGCATCATCGGTGCGCGCAAACGAATCCCGGCAATCTGCGAGTCCGTGCTGCGCTCGTATTCACCGCTGTAAGCCGAGACATCGGTCGATGTACCGCCCATGTCAAACCCGACCAGTTTGTCGAGGCCCGCTGCGGTCGCGGCCTCCACCATGCCAACAACACCGCCCGCGGGTCCGGAAAGGATGCTGTCTTTGCCGCGGAAGTGGGCCGCATCAATCAGGCCACCGTTGCTTTGCATGAACATCAGGCGCCGCGGTTCAGCGACTGCGGTGAGTTCATGCTGCAATCGATGGATATAGCGCGTGAGCACCGGTGTCAGATAGGCGTCTGCGAGCGTGGTCTCGGCGCGGCTGACGAATTTGATAAGCGCCTCAACGTCGTGCGACACGGATATCTGCTCGAACCCGACCTCGCTCGCAAGCGAGGCAATCTCCTCCTCATGCCGGGGGTAGCGGTAACCGTGCAGCAAACATATGGCAATAGAACCAATGCCGTCTCTTTTGCACGCGCGCAATGACTTAAGCACTTCCTTCGAGACAAGCGGATGCAGCACAGTGCCATCGGCACCGACCCGTTCGCTGACCTCGATAACGCGATCATAAAGCGGCTTCGGTTTCTGGATATTCAAAGCGAAAATATCCGGCCTGTTCTGATACCCGATCTCAAGGGCATCGGCGAAGCCGGCGGTCACAATAAGCGCTGTTGGTGTGCCCTTGCGTTCGAGGAGAGCATTCGTCGCGACGGTCGTACCCATCTTGATGGCTTCGATCGGTGCTGCAGGTTGCCCGTTATCTGCCCATTCGAGCAACGTGCGCCGAATACCCTCAGCGGCGGCATCAACGTATTGCTCCGGATGCTCGGACAGCAGCTTTCGCGTACCGAGGCTGCCGTCGGGGTGACGCGCAACGATATCCGTAAACGTACCCCCCCGATCAATCCAGAATTGCCATTGGTATTTTGTATCCATGGGCAAACGGTAACCAAAAAAAGAAACGAGGTCGAACCCGCTGCGGCGTCAGAAACCTGCGTACCACGGTCAAGGATGCGTGTGGTGAGGTTGGTCTCTGAGACCGTGCCCCGCTGGGACGCGGGGTCCGAGCTTACAGGGACGTACTTGCAGCGGGTCTCAGAGACCAACCTCACCACACGGGTCCGTAGCACCACTGACCGTAACAACCGGGTTTCTGGCGCCGCAGCGGGTTCGACCCCGTTCTGTTCGATTGTTATTGTGCGGGTTATTGTTGGCTGCCAGATTTGCGAAATGGATAATACGACTGCTGTACTGCTTACCTTGTTGGTATACAACGCTGTGCTGATCAGTGTTGGACTGTGGACGAAAGGGCGCAATCGGGGTGTTGCGGATTTTTACCTGGCGGGACGCGGCCTCGGTGCCTGGACGGCGGCGCTCAGTGCCTCGGCCAGTTCGTCGTCGGCATGGACATTGCTGGGCGTTAGTGGCGCCGCATATGCCTGGGGAACGCCGGCGCTCTGGATTTTTCCGGCAACCGTCGGTGGGTTTCTGTTCAACTGGACCTGGGTTGCGCCGCGCCTGCAAAAATTATCGCGAGACGAAGGTGCGGTGACGCTGAGTGCGGTGATCGCACCGGCACGACTTGGTGAGCATCGGAGTCTTGTGTTGCGGCTTGCCGCTGCCATCGTCGTGTTCTGTTTTGTCTTCTATATTGCGTCGCAGTTCGAGGCGGCCGGAAAGGCGTTCGAGGCGACGTTTTCTCTGTCGAAAAATGTGAGCATCCTGATCGGAGCGGGCATCGTCCTTGCCTATACGATGTTGGGCGGTTTTTGGGCAGTGAGTGTGACAGATACGATTCAGGGCCTGCTGATGTTCGCGGCGGCAATTTTGCTGCCCGCCGTTGCGCTGATCGCCGTCGGTGGCGTGGCTGAATTGCTTGCTGGACTGGCGGCAGCGGGTAGTACGGGTTCGCCGTTACCAACCGGTCCGATGTCCGGTCTTGTCGCTTTGTTCTTCGTGCTCGGCACGCTCGGTATTGGAGTTGGCTATCCAGGTCAGCCGCATGTTGTGAATCGTTTCATGGCGCTCAAGGATCAGCAGAATCTGCAACAGGGTCGCATCATCGCCCTGGTTTGGGCCGTGGTGGTTTACGCGGGCATGCTCACCCTGGGTTTGTGTGCGCGTGTGCTGTTCGGCGATCTCGGTGATTCCGAGCAGGTCCTGTTCCATACGGCTCAGTCGCTCATGCCCGCCGTAGTTTCTGGAATCATCCTGGCGGCTGTGCTTTCGGCAATCATGTCCACGGCGGACAGTCAGTTGCTGGTTGCATCCTCCGCGATTTCCTACGACTGGAACCTGGGCGGGAAAGAGTCGCTCGATAATTTGAAAAATGCGCGCGTCACCGTGGTTGTCGTGTTGATATTGGCGACCGTTCTGGCGCTTGTGTGGCAAGCCGATATTTTCGCGCGCGTATTGTTCGCGTGGGCGGCACTGGGCGCGGCGTTCGGGCCATTGCTGATCGTTCGGCTTTGCGGGCAGGACGTCAGCGCAAGGGGCACGCTTGCTTCCATGCTGACCGGGTTTGGCCTGACAGTGATCATGTCCATGTTGCCCAATACTCCCGGGGATGTCGCTGAACGCGTGCTGCCGTTCCTGCTGGCCCTGGGCCTGGCGATGGCAGCCCGGGAGCCGCGCCGGTAAGAAACCATCCGCCTGTCTCAGGCATCTGTCTGTTACACACTGAATAATACGCCACAAAGTCGTTCCGGGTTCGACATAAGCCGGAACGCAGCCGTCGTTGCTGAGTCAACTGATGTAGAGGACGGACGTTGTTTTGAACATGAATCCGAATCCTGAATCGGAAGACTGGGCGACAAGTCGCGGTGCTTGTTAGCTGATTTGCACTATTATCCAGCGATGCACGAAAGGGAGGGCACAGGATGGCAAGACTAAAGCTCGCATCGATCGCATTGTCACTTCTCATGACCCTGGCAGGTTGTGGTGGATCGTCGGGCGGCGGCAATCCGCTGCCACCCCCGCCTGCGCCGCCCCCCGTTACCATGACAGAAGCCTTTCAGTTCCTGAATCAGGCGAGTTTTGGTGCAACCGAGGATGAAGCGCAGGTTATTATTGGCTCTGGTATCGAGGCATGGATTGACCAGCAATTGCAGCAACAAGCCTCATTGCAATTGCCATATTTGCGCGCCGTCCCGCCGCCACAGTTTCCCTTTCAACTGCAGCCCGAGCGCATTGATATCTGGTTTCGAAATGTAGTCAATGGCGACGATCAGTTGCGACAGCGCGTTGCTTTCGCGTTGTCCGAAATTATGGTGGTATCGCAGATAGGCGCGCTCGGCGGTCTGCCCTTTTCCCTTGCCGACTATCACGATCTGCTGGCGACAAATGCATTTGGCAACTACCGGCAATTGCTTGAAGCGGTCACTTTGCACCCGGCTATGGGCGTTTACCTGAGCATGCTGGGCAACGAGAAACCGGATTCTGCGCTCAACATTCGGCCGGACGAAAACTACGCGCGCGAATTGATGCAATTGTTCTCCATCGGACTGGTGGAATTGAACCTGGACGGCACAATCGTCCGGGATGCTCAGAACCAGCCAGTCCCGACTTACAATCAACAGGTCATCGAGGGCTTTGCTCATGTCTACACGGGATGGAATTTTGCCGGCGCGCCGAGTTTTGATCTGGCCATGCCAAATGCCTTCAATCAGACGGCCCCGATGCAGCTCTACCCCTCACACCACGATAGCGGCGAGAAACTGTTACTCAATGGCCTAACGCTGCCCGCCGGGCAAACCGGCGATCAAGACCTTGCCGCGGCACTGGACAACATCTTTAACCACCCGAATGTCGGACCCTTTATCTCGATTCGGCTGATTCAGCGCCTGGTCACGAGCAATCCGTCACCGTCGTACGTGGCGC
>JADFNG010000135.1 GCA_022563505.1 Pseudomonadota bacterium
GAATTATTGTAGGAGCGTGACCTGACGCGCGACCAGAAGTGCCAATAGAAAAATTGTAGGAGCGTCACCTGAGGCGCGACCAGAAGTGCCAATAGAAAAATTGTAGGAGCGTCACCTGAGGCGCGACCAGCAGTGCCAATAGAATAATTGTAGGAGCGTGACCTGACGCGCGACCAGGAATGATGGAAATCAATTATTTCAAGCACCGGCACTGGGACGAACGCAAACCTGGTCGTACCACCTTTGCAAATGCAGCCAATCATCCTGAATCATCACTTTTGACCATTTCGCGAAATCAATCATCACCAGTGCCGTGATATCCGCCAGCGTAAACTGATCACCTGCAATAAAGTCCGATGACGACAGGTGCTCATTGAGCCGAGCCATGAATGCTTCCGCACGCACCCGCCCCCGCTCCACCAATTCCGGTATCTGTTCAAAGTCGATTGGCCCGGTTAAGGCTCGAGAACTCATGCCTTTGGTCTTGTTGCGAAACATCTCTGCCAGCGCGAGCAGGCCAAGTTGTTCGATCTTCGCGTTCCACATCAAGACCAGCGCCTGCTCTTTCGCATCACGACCCAGCAGACAAGGTTCCGGATGGAGCACCTCAATATAGTGGCAGATCGCCAATATTTCAGTCAGACACGTGCCATCCTCCAGCTTGAGAACAGGTACCGTGCAGTCCGGATTGATTGCCTTGAAAGCATCACCCAGTTGCTCTTTGTTGCCAAGGTCGATTTGTACGGTGGGTATCTCTATGCCCTTTTCCTTCAGGAAAATCCGCACGCGACGTGGGCTGGGCGCAGGCTGGCAATCGTAGAATTTCATCATGCCTGTTTCTCCCCGCCGCTGCTGCGTGACTTCGCAATAGACCGTGCTGTCTGCCCGAACAGGATTTTGCGTGCCTTTTCATCGGTCAGTTGCGGCCGCGACCAGTCTTTACCGGCGTCCATGCCACGGCGCACGGCCGGTCGCGTTTTCAGTTCATCGAACCAGCGGCGTAAATTCGGGAACGGGTCCAGGTCGGCATCGAAACGCTTGTATCCTGCAACCCAGGGAAATGACGCCATGTCCGCAATCGAATAATCTCCGGCCAGAAAGTCACGATTATCAAGGCGTGTGTTCATCACGCCGAGTAATCGATCGTACTCATTCCGGTAGCGTTCCAGTGCATAGGGGTTCGGTTCCGGTGCGTAGTTGATGAAATGACTGAGTTGACCGGCCATGGGTCCCAGGCCACCGATCTGCCAGAAGAGCCATTGCAGAACTTCGTAGCGTGGCGCCGTTTCCGCGGGCATGAACTGGCCCGACTTTTCGGCCAGATACATCAGAATCGCACCCGATTCAAAAACGGATATGCCCGTCTCGTTGTCGACAATCGCGGGCATGCGATTGTTTGGACTGATACGCAAGAACTCGTCCGTGAATTGCTCACCACGCCCGATGTTGACCGCCTGAAGCTTAAAAGGCAGGCCACATTCCTCCAGCATGATGCTGATTTTCTTGCCGTTCGGTGTTGGCCAGTAGTACAGATCGATCATGAAAGCCCCGCTTTGAAATGTGTGTCGACACCCTTTTCTGCTAGGGTGACAGCACTGATTTGATGCGACAAACTCGCAAGGAACAACATGCTACCACTTAGTAACTGCGCCATTGCGCCCATTGACGCAAGCCGGTTTCTCACGGCTACCGAGGCAATCGCCGGATTGACTTTCATTACCTGGTCCGCTGCATACACCTGCATGGAGATGCTGAGGGTTTGGGCGAGACGAGAGTGACCGTTGAGGGCGAGCAACTTTGTGACCGGCGCGTAATCGAAGCAAACGACGGGCATCGAATCATGCTCGATTGCTGGCAACCGGTCGGTGAAGTCCGTGCGCTCATGCACGTTTTTCACGGCCTCGGTGAGCACGCTGCACGTTACAATCGATTCGCACGTCAGTGTGCCGCTCACGGCTATGTCGTCGTTGCACACAATCATCGTGGACACGGCGAGAATTGTGCACCCGATGGCCTGGGTCATTACGCAGACGATAACGGCTGGAACAGATTGATCAACGATGCATTACAGGTACAGCAGGATCTGGTCAAGCGGTATCCCGACCTGCCTTTGATCCTGTTCGGGCATAGCATGGGCTCGTATATCGCGCAAAGTTTCATGATGCGCCATGCGGAGAACGTCAGCGCCCTGGTGTTGTCCGGTTCAACGTGGCCAAATCGCATGCAATTGAGAATTGGCAGAATGCTCGCTACGG
>JADFNG010000102.1 GCA_022563505.1 Pseudomonadota bacterium
GCGCCGCGGGAGACGCTCCTACAGTTTTTCTATTGGCACTCTTGTAGGAGCGTGCCCCGGCGCGCGACCGAGCTCAGGAGTCGCGCCTGAGAGACGCTCCTGCAGTTTTTCTATTGGCACTTTTGTAGGAGCGTGACCCGACGCGCGACCGAGCTCAAGAGGGTCGCGCCTGAGAGACGCTCCTACAGTTTTTCTATTGGCACTCCTGTAGGAGCGTGACCTGACGCGCGACCGAGCTCCGGAGGATCGCGCCTGAGAGACGCTCCTACAGTTTTTCTATTGGCACTTCTGTAGGAGCGTGACCTGACGCGCGACCGGTGAGCCTGCGGCCGGCACGCAGCTTGCAGAATCTTTCCGGAATCCGTGACCTCGCGCATTGTGTAATGCGTCACAGGTCGCATTACGGGCGCTCACAAGCCGGTAGCATGAGCTAATGTACGTGCGAATTAAAGCTTGGATTTACGGAGTATTTCGGTGCTAGCACAGCTCATTTCCGTGCTGCCCATGGTGTTCGCATTCGCCGGTATTGCCTACCTGTGGCTCGCCGTCCAGGTATCGCGAAAATCGACCGATACAGCCACCCATTCCATTAGTTACTTCCTGTTCCTGATCGGTGCGATGGTCGCGGGATCCGCTTTTTCTTTCGGCACCACAGACGAAAGTATCTACGGCATCGGGCGCGTGCTTTCATATTTTGCCGGCGGTTTTCTGCCGGTGGTCCTGTACGTAATCTACCGCGAATACACGGTGAGCCGGGCCAGCCCTTACGTAATTGCCGTCTTTTGTATCATTCCTATTGCAACCACGGTGCTGGCGATGACCAATTCGTGGCACCACATCATCTGGTCCGTGATTGAGACGGATAGTGGTGTCATATTCACCAAGATCACGGAAAACTTCTGGTTCAGAAAGGTGCACGCGCCATTCGCGTACACATTGTTCGGCTACTCGATTGTCGCCATGGCCGGGCGACTGCCAACCATCACGCGCGCACATCGCAAAAAGATTTTGCTGCTGCTGATTTGTGCGGTGTTGCCGTTTTTGGTGAGTGCAGGCAACAGCCTGCTGCGAATCGGGCCGATCGAATTCCCGTTTACGTCATCAACGCTGGTGTTATTGCTGCCCGTCTATTGGTGGGTCAGTGTGGTGCTGCAAGTGCACAATTTCAGCCCATTGGCGTATCAAACGATGTTCGATCATGTTCGCGATCCAATATTTGTTCTCGATGAAGAACAAAAAATCATCAGCGCCAATCAACCCGCACAGGAACTCCTTGGATCCACGGAAAGCGAGCTGATCGGACAGGGACTCTGGGAAGATTTGCCGGCCGCCAGAGCAGCGCTTCTGGGTGCGCAAGAGGGCGATCTCAAGCAAACAATACGTCTGCAGAGCGACCGCTTCTTCGAACTGAATATCGCCCCGTTAGCCGGTCCCTCGGGTCGCACGCAAGGTACCGTGGTCATTTGCCGGGACATCACGGAACGCAAGCAGGCGCTCAATGCGCTCAAGGACAGTGAGCAGCTGATCCGGTCGCTGATCGAACATTCCTCGAACGGCATTTTGCGATTCGCCCGCGACGAACTGCAGCCGGACAAATATCGCTGTACGTTTGCCAACCGGGCGGCGGAACGCTTTCTGCAAATCGGCGAGCGCACAGTGGTCGGCATGCCGCTTGAGACGCTGACGTCGCTGCAGCCGCGAAAATTGCTGGGTGTCTTTGGCAGTGGAGCATCCGAGGCGGCAACCGGTCTTGAATTCGAGGCCCAGCTGGAGGATGGAAAATCATGGATGCGCATTGTCTGCGAGCCCATCGGCAAGGATTTTTCAGTCACGCTGATCGACATCACGTCGCGCAAGCACAACGAAAGCAAAATATTGGCGGATGCGTTGCGTGACCCGCTTACCGGTGTCTTCAACCGGCGTGGATTTGAACAGGCGGCGGGCAAGAGCATGGCGACCTGCAAGGAGGGCGCGGTTTTTTACCTGGATCTCAATGACTTCAAATCGATCAATGACCGCTTTGGTCACCGTGCTGGTGACGCGTTGTTGAAAGCCTTCGGCCACCGCCTCGAATTTTGTCTGCGTCCCGAGGATATCCTGGCCCGCCTGGGCGGCGATGAGTTTGCCATTCTTCTGCCGGGGGCGAGCGTCGATGAGGCGAAGCGGGTTGCAGAGCGTTTGATTGAGACCGCCTCCGAGGCCTATATCATCCAGGGTCAGGAAATCGTGTGCAGCGCAAGCGTTGGTGTCGCGTTCATGCCACAGCACGGCGATGACCTTTGGCATTTGGTGAGCGTCGCGGATCAGGCGATGTACAACGCCAAGTCACTCGACGATGGCCTCGGCGTGGTCACCTTCAAAAAAGGGAGACGGTGGCGAGAGTAAGGTACGCCGTGAAGTAACCAGGATCTTCGGCGATGACTTTTCGTGACTCCGCTGCGGCGATGGAGATATCACCGGCGTAGACAGCGTAGGGAAACCACCGTGTAATAGAGTCCAGGCGTTCGATAGCGCTCGCGCTCCGTCATTCGATCGGGTAGTGAGAGTGCTATTTGGCATGGCTCGGGCGCATTCCGGCGTCGAGTTTGTGCGCGCAGATGAGACGAACGGGCGTGGAAATCTCGTCGAGCGCAGCTGCCAGGCCGCCAGGATCAAGGCAGGTTGGTGAACTCGAGCAATGTGCCGACGGTCGGGTCGACCGTATCCAGTATGATGATCTCCACAATATCGCCCGTCGCCAAATCAAGTGTCAGCGGGCCGGCAAGAACGGTGCTTTCGCCGGCAGTTGTTATGGTTAATGCATAACTGTTCGCGGCCGGTTGCTGGTATTCGCTGGCGAGCCCGAACGGCAGTGAGCGCAAGATCGGGATGAGGTCATCGAGTATCGTGTCGTCGCTGGACAGGTAAACGTCGACGGCGTCAAAGTTGACCGCGGCATTGACGATACGGATTTGTGCGGCGGTCGAATACGGTCGTCGGTTGCTGGTTAGATTCGTCGTTGCCAGTGTACCCGGTTCGCCGAGCAAAACGATCATCGTGAGGCTTCCGGAGACGATGCCGGTGTCAGTTTCCAATAGCACCGTGGTACTGGCAGGTGGTGTGTACGTATACGGGAATGTGCCGGGCGCCACGATTGTGTCCGCAGATACAGCACCGAAAGCCAGGTTGGCGATCGTTGGCGGATTCACGAAATCGTTGTCGATAACCAGGTCCACGATGCCGCTGCTGAAAGCGGCATTGACGACTTGCACCGTCGGCGGAAAGCGGAGATCCGGTATTTCGATGGAGCTGCCGGATGGAATCAATTGTTGTGCGCTGATCGAGCCGGTCACGGAAGGGTCCTGGCCAAGAATCAGATTGACATTGCTTGCACCGGGCGGGTTGTTAAACGGCGCGCCCTGGTAAAGGACGGTGGACGGGTCGTTCGGTGCGGTCAGTATCAATTCGTACTGGCCCTCCGCAAATTCGATCTCGTCGAGGCGTTCGCCGAATGCGAGCGAGCCAATGGCGTTTCCCAGGACCGGGGCCGTGCCGGCGAGTGCGTAGTAGACATCCACGGGTCCGAGTGTCGGGCCGAGATGGGCGAAAGCCATCTCGAATACCGTTTCTGTATTGCCCCATTCCCGCGTGGCTCGTTCCCAGACCAGGATTTCCGGCGTGGCGACGGTGCCGGCGAGGACAAATACGTAGTCCGTATCCTTGACGATCTTTTGCGTAACGCTTGCGATGCGTTGCGTGCCGGCTTCTCCGGCGAAGGCGATGTCGAAATTGAAGGTGTAGGTCAGGTCGTCGAATGGAGCCACCGGGCTGCCGTCTTTGTACTCGAGGACGCCGAGGCTGCGTTCCTCGATCAGAAAATTCACATTGAACGAATCGGTCAGCGCGTTATAGCCACGGATCGAGCCCTTGCCGGTGGCGTCCTGGCGTTGAGTCTCCGCACAGCCGGCGAGGGCGCACGAGAGGATCAGCAGGACGATGGAACGATACAAGTGGGGCATATTACTTTTACTCGCCGGCTGCTGCGGGCTCGTCGTAGCCGAACACCGATTTAATTTCCAGGTATTCGTTCATGCCATGGGCACCCCATTCGCGGCCATTACCCGACTGTTTGTAGCCGCCAAACGGGGCCAGGCCGTCGAGTTGTGCGCCATTGATATGCACCATGCCGGTACGCAGGCGTGCGGCGATGCTGCGGGCATGATCGAGGTCCGATGAACTGACGTAGCCTGACAAACCGTAGGGCGAATCATTGGCGATGCGCACGGCATCGTCGTCGTCGTCATAGGCAATAATGGACAGCACCGGGCCGAATATTTCCTCGCGCGCGATGGTCATGTCGCTGTCGACATCGGCAAACACGGTGGGTCTCACGTAATAGCCCTTGTCGAGTCCCTCTGGCCGGTCGGTTCCGCCAACCACCAATGTGGCGCCCTCATCGATGCCTTTCTGAATCAGCCCCTGGATCTTGTTCCATTGCACGTCGGATACGACCGGCCCCATGTTGACGCCTTTTTCGGTGGGATCGCCCACCTTGACCGCATCGGCGACCTGCTTTGCGATGGCAGCGGCTGCATCCATTTTGTCTCGTTTGACGAGCATGCGCGTGGGCGCGTTGCAGGACTGCCCGGTGTTGCTAAAGCAGGCACTGACACCGCCTCGGACCGCTTTTTCAAAATCGGCATCGTCCAGGATGATGTTGGCGGATTTGCCGCCCAGTTCCTGAGCAACCCGCTTGACGCCCGGCGCTGCGTTCTGTGCGACGGCAATGCCCGCGCGTGTCGAGCCGGTGAAGGACACCATCGCAATGTCCGGGTGACCGCTCAGCGCGCTGCCGACCTCGGCCCCATCGCCGTTGACGAGGTTGAAGACGCCCGCAGGAACGCCGGCTTCGTCGAGGATTTCGGCGAAGATCATGGCATCGAAAGGCGCGATTTCACTGGGTTTCAACACCATTGTGCAGCCGGCAGCCAGTGCCGGTGCGACTTTTGCGGCCACTTGATTAATCGGCCAGTTCCAGGGCGTGATCATGGCGCAAGGCCCGATAGGCTCTTTAACGATGCAGGTCGTGCCGTGGGTCTCGCTGAACGGGTAGGTCTTCAAGACCTCCAGTGCGACCGAGAGGTGCTGCGTGCCGCTGGCGGCCTGTGCGTGTTTCGCCAGTCCCCATGGCGCCCCCATCTCTTCCATGATGGCGGTGGCAATTTCGTCGTGGCGACGGGCATAAATATCCAGAATGGCCTGCAGCAAATCGATTCTCTGCTCGCGACTCGTATTGGCAAAATCCGCAAAGGCGCGATTGGCCGCGGCCACAGCCTTGTCCACATCGGCGGCGGTGCCCATGCTGATGCGACCACACACTTCCTCCGTGGCCGGATTGATCACATCGAGGGTCTTCGGTGTGACAGGGTCAACCCATTGGCCATCAATGTAGAACTGAAGCATTTCGCGCATTTTCGTCCACCTGCGTACAAAGAGCCGGCAATCATATCGTAATCGGAGACAGGTTTGTTACTAACCGTAGGAGCGGCATCGGGCCGCTCCTTGTATCCGTGGCATCGTCCGGCTATCGTCGCTAGCATTGCGATATGACAAACGAATTGCTCAATAGTTTGCGAGGCATCGTCGGTGCCACCCATGTGATACCGGCTGACGAGGTCAGGGACTCTGCCTGGCAGACCCATCAGCCGTTTCGCGGTCGGGCGCTGGTTTGCCCATCGACCACGGCCCAGGTCGCCGCGGTGCTGGCGGCCTGTAATGAGACCTGTCAAACGGTGGTACCGATCGGCGGGCTGACCGGCCTCGTGCAGGGCTGCGCGACCGAGAACGGGGACATCGGTCTTTCACTTAAAAATATGAAGCTGATCGAGGGTATTGATGCCGTCGCACAGACGATGACCGTGCAGGCGGGCGTGACCCTGGGCGAGGCGCAAGCAGCAGTCGATGAGGCTGGCCTGTATTTTCCGCTGGACATTGGTGCGCGCGACAATTGCATGCTCGGTGGCAACGTCGCTACGAATGCGGGCGGCACCAAGGTGATTCGCTATGGCATGACGCGCGACTCCGTACTCGGGCTGGAAGTGGTGCTCGCCAACGGCACCGTCATTTCGTCCATGAACCGGTTCATCAAAAACAATTCCGGCTTTGATCTGAAACAATTGTTTATCGGTACCGAGGGCACGCTCGGGGTGATCACGCGCATTGTCTTTCGGCTGGCCGTTAAAGCCAGGAGCCACAATGTGGCGCTCCTCGCCTGCAACACCTACGAGGATGTCGTGCAGGTGCTCAGCGAATCCCGCGAACTGCTCGGCAGCAGCCTGTCCGGTTTTGAGGTCATGTGGCACAGCTTTTACCGGCAGGTGACACAGCCGCTCGGGCCGCAGCCGGCATTGTTGCCGGCGGACCTGCCGTATTACGTGATTGTGGAGGCCATGGGGGCGCACCCGCAGTACGATGATGAAATATTCACCGGCGCCCTCGAGTCGTTAATGGCAAACGGTCGAGTGGTTGACGGCATTCTCGCCAAGTCGGACAAGGAGCGAAAAGCAATCTGGGCGATACGCGAGGAAGTGGAGTGGCTCATCAGCGGTTGCTTCAATTTCGATGTGAGCCTGCCGGTCGTGGACGTCGCCGACTACGTTGAGACGGTCTCCGCCGGTATCGTTGCCGATGTGCCTGGGGCAATCGTTGCCGCTTTCGGTCACCTGGGGGATAACAATATTCACTTATCGGTGCTGCTCGAAGAAAATCAGGACGCATTCGCAGACGTTATCCAGGAGCATGTCTATCAGGCTCTGATCCCCTACGCCGGCGCGATTTCGGCCGAACATGGAATTGGCCTGGAAAAACGTGCGTACCTTGGCATCAGTCGAACCGTTGAGGAAATCGAACTGATGCGATCGCTCAAGACCCTGCTGGATCCCAATAACATACTGAATCCGGGTAAGGTCATTGATTGCGCAGACTCCTAGCCCGGATCAGGGATTGATGTCCGTGCTACAGTGGACCTTGCCATATCAAGGGCGATCCGGTCGCGTTGGCTCCTGGTGTAAAAGCACGACCGATGCGGATCGGCTGATGATCCGTTAACCATTCCAGTTGAAAATGTTGAGAGCTTCATTTGATGTCGACGCAACAGACAACGATTGAAGAATGGCCGCATCCCGATGGCCTCGAGATAATTCGCCTCATCGGGCACGGTTCGATGGGCGGAGTCTATCTAGCCAAGGACGCAACCCTGCACCGCCTCGTTGCCGTAAAAGTATTGCGTCCCGAACTTGCCGCGGATGAAATCGGCCGGCAACGATTTGAACGTGAGGCACAGACCGCAGCGCGCATATCACATCCGAACGTAACCCAGGTATTTAGCGTCGGTCGTCTGCACAACGAAGCTCCTTACATCGTTATGGAGTATATCGATGGCCGTAATCTTGCTGATGTGATCATGACCGAAGCGCCGATGGCCATTGATCACTCATGCCGACTATTGTCGCAAATGGCTGCGGGCCTTGCTGCAGCACATGTGAATCACATTATTCACCGTGACGTTTCGCCGGCAAATATTCTTATTGAAAAAAATACTGGCCGGGCTGTTTTGACCGATTTCGGCCTTGCCGCGATTCAGGAATCGGGCAGTGAGGCAATCAAAAAGCTGACGCGCACGGGTGAACGAATCGGTGATCCTCGTTACATGAGTCCAGAGCAACATCGTGGTCAGCCGCTGACGGAGCAGTCCGATATTTACAGCCTGGCCGTGGTGGCTTATGAAATGTTGATAAAACACAGCCCATTCGGCGGCGACATTCCTGCAGACCCATCGACCGGTCACCTACGTCGTATACCACTCAATCTCAATGAAATCCGAAGCGATATACCAATGACGCTTTCCGAAATGTTGCGGACTTGTCTGGCGAAGCGACCGGAACACCGGCCCGCTATCGACCGCGTCATCCAGGTGCTGACTGGAGACGAAGAATTGTCGGCTGGTGAAGCCGAAAATTCGTCGGGCACATTGCCGCGATTTCTGATTGAGCTCAAGAAACGAAAAGTTTATCAGGCGGCGGCGACCTACCTGGCCGTAGCGCTGGTCATCCTGGGGTCGCTCGACTTCATTCTTCCAGCCTTATCGGTCCCGCCGTGGGTATTTACGTCGTTAGTTGCGATATCACTGGGCGCATTTCCCTTCGTTGTTATTCTCGCCTGGATTTACGACTACCACCACGGCCGATTGCTGCGCACAGACAATGCCCCGCTCGACCGACCGAGCCGGGTCAGGACATTGCTGCAGGTACTCGGCCTTGTGGCCAGTTTATTGCTGGCATCCGCCGTCGCATGGTGGTTTTTGTCTTGAGGGTTCGAAATGGGTGGCTAGGCTACGCCGTCCTTTTCAATTTATTCGACTATACTGAGATCATGGAGTCTGCAGTGTGGATGAAAACCACGCTTCATCAGAGCCGTCAAAAAACGAACTAGCAGGTCAACGCGGTCCTGATCGCCCGGAACGTATCGGGCCTTACCGTATCCTGGACACGCTTGGCGAAGGCGGTATGGCCATCGTCTACCTGGCCGAACAAAAAAAACCCGTCAAGCGACGCGTCGCGCTCAAGGTCTTGAAGCCGGGCATGGACACGAAACAGGTTGTCGCGCGTTTCGAATCGGAACGTCAGGCACTGGCCGTTCTCGATCATCCCAACATTGCCAAAGTATT
>JADFNG010000103.1 GCA_022563505.1 Pseudomonadota bacterium
CACGCCGCAGCAGCCGCCCAGTATTTTCGCCCCTTCAGCCCGCCACATCAGAGCCATGTCGGCATAGTCCGCAGGGGACGTGTCTTCGTCCAGCTTCCATTCCGGGTCGATATAGCGGCCGAGATTCGGATACGCTCCCAGCGGCAGATCCGTGAAATCGGCAAGCCATGGCAATGTGCCCGAGACGCGATAGGCGGGCAGACAATTGATCAGGATAGCCGCGACACCGTCTTGCTCCAGTTCCGCCGCCAGTCGGCCAAAATAATCTCCCTCAGGTCCGCCCCAGAGCTGCCCATGAATGCCGCACACACCGTCCCGGCAGCGACGAAAACTAAGCCAGACCGGAATGTCAGCCTCGAGAATGAGCGAGATCGCTTCACGAGTGTAGTCGGCCTTCATCAACGACAGCGTTTCAAACAACACGAGGTCGGGGGGCGAATCGCGAAAATTTCTGAGTAACAATTTTATCGTCGTAAGATTGTCCGATGTGACAATGTCGCCACCGACACTGAAGGCAACAGCACATTCGTCGTCTTTTTTGAATTCATGAATGGCGGACCGAGCCAGGGATATCGATTCCCGTGCCAGATTTATCCAGTGCAGCGGCTCGGTTCCCCTGTCCGGTTTAATACCGCGCGCGGCCGGCGCATCCAGGATACCGTAGGTGTTTGTCGTGACGATGTCGCAACCGGCGGCTACGTAACTCTTGTGTACCTCGAACACTGTTTCCGGCGAATGATGCAACGCCTCGAATCCCCAATGGTCCGAGTCGCTCAACTGAAAATTGCGAGCCCCAAGTGCCTGTAATTCGGTGGCGATGGCGCCGTCAAGCACGACACACTCTTCATGCTGAAGCTTTTGTTGAATATGGGTATAGGGTGCGGATACGGCCATGCTATTCATTGTACGCAGCAGCGAGCAGCGATTCTCCTGGCAATTGATCGGATCGAAGAGCGCAATCTCATGAGTTGCTTGACTGGGTCATGACGGACAGGAAACGTACTGGCAAATCTACGAGTTCCTCAGGACCGTGCGGCGCGTCTGAGTCGAAAAATAAGGAATCGCCCGGCGTCAATGAATAGGTCGCATTCAGATGTCGATAAATCATACTTCCCCGCAATATGTAAATAAATTCTACACCAGCATGTTGGAAAATCGGGAACACTTCCGATTCTTTTTTCAGCGTAATCAGGTAAGGCTCGACTGAGACATCGCTGTGGACGCTGTGGCCAAGCAGTTGATACTGATGTCCTGCGCGCGTTCCATGTCGCTCGATCGCAAGCCCATGGCCCGCTTTGACGAAGGTCGCGTCTCGCTGCTCTTCGAACTCCCGGAAAAGCGCCGTGACAGGAACGTTCAGTGCAGTGGAAAGCGAGCGCAGCGTTGCGAGGGAAGGCGAGGTGTTACCGTTTTCGATCTTCGACACCATGCCAGCCGATAAACCGGTGCGGGTGCACATGTCCGTGATCGTGAGTCCGAGCTCCCTGCGGTAGCGCCTTACCTGCCGACCGATGGCCTTTTCCAGAGCATTTTCACTGGCCCGCACGTGTGCAGGATCTTTTCGACCGGTTGCCAGCGTCGGCCTGCTCATTATTACGGCTCCTGCAGCGAATTATTCATGTCAGGAAAATAACTTTATCAGTAGTTGACATGCGTGTACACTGCATAATGCTCTCGGCAGGATAATCACAGGGCGAATCATGTGCGGCATCGTTGGTATATTCCTCAAGAATGAGGGCCTGCAGCCCGAGCTCGGCAGGCTGCTGGCGGCCATGCTCATCGAGATGAGCGACCGCGGCCCGGACAGCGCCGGAATCGCCCTCTATCGTGATCCCGTTGCCGATTCGAGCTGCAAGCTGACGTTGCATTCTGCCGAGCAATACGACTGGGATGCGCTACGCACGGAGATGGCGGCAAGTCTGCAGGCCGACGTCAAACTGGATGTTCATGCCAGTCACGCGGTTGTCATCGCTGCCGCGCAAGTGGCGTCCGTACAGGACTGGCTCAGAGCACAGCACCCTGAGCTGCGGATTATGAGCGCGGGTTCTGCAATCGAGATTTACAAGGAAAAGGGACCGCCGCGAGAGTTCGTGAAGCAATTTAAACTGCATGAACTCAATGGTTCGCACGCGCTTGGACACACGCGCATGGCGACAGAAAGCGCCGTAACCACTGAACACTCGCATCCGTTCTCGACCGGTATGGATCTGTGTCTCGTGCACAATGGCTCACTGTCCAACCATAATCGCTTGCGTCAGAAGTTGCGTGGCGCAGGCGTGGATATTCAGACTGACAACGACAGCGAGGTTGCCGCCGGCTATCTCATGTGGCGCCTGCGCGAGGGGGACTCGCTGGAAGAAGCATTACAGCGGGCCTTGACGGACCTGGACGGTTTTTACACATTTGCAATCGGCACGAAGGATGGCTTCGCCGTGCTACGCGATCCAATCGCATGCAAGCCGGCAGTTATGGCCGAGACCGACGAATGGGTCGCAATGGCTTCCGAATTTCGCGCGATCGCACAGCTGCCGGGCGTCGAGAACGCTACGATCTGGGAACCGTTGCCTGCCACGGTCTATACCTGGGGCCGTTCATGACGGTTTTCGATCTGAATAGCGACTCCGTGCGGGCACTCAATCAACATCTGCATGACGCGTCATCCGATTATCTGACGGTCAAAAATCCTGCTGGGCGGCACTGTATCGCATGCGGTGTCGATAGTGCTGTTGAGGTATCGATCGACGGGCATGTGGGCTACTACTGTGCCGGCATGAACAAGAAAGCACAGGTCACCATTGCCGGCAACGCCGGCCCGGGCGTCGCCGAAAACATCATGTCAGGGACGGTGCGCATCAGGGGCAACGCGTCGCAATATGCCGGCGCTTCCGGGCGTGGCGGGACGCTGATTATCGAAGGTGATGCGAGCGCACGCTGCGGTATTTCCATGAAAGGCGTCGATATCGTCGTTGCCGGCAGCGTCGGTCACATGAGTGCATTCATGGCGCAAAAAGGCAGCTTGGTCGTTTGCGGCGACGCCGGCGATTTTCTAGGTGATTCGATTTATGAGGCATGCATTTATGTTCGCGGAAAAATTGGCGAATTGGGCGCAGATTGCATTGAGAAAGAGATGACTGCAGCGCACCTTGACAGTCTCGCGCAACTCTTGACGTCAACCGGTGTCGATGCGAATGCGAAGGAGTTTCGGCGTTACGGTTCCGCGCGCAAACTCTATAACTTCAACGTAGATCATGCCGATGACTACTGAGCGCAAAATGTCTCTTCGTCCTTCGGCCACATTCCCACAGAATGTGCTCGACGAGATTCACCGTGCGGCGGACCAGGGCATTTACGAAATCCGTGGCTTCGGTGCCAAGCGCAGACTGCCAAATTTCGACGACCTGGTATTTCTGGGCGCGTCGATGTCGCGATACCCGCTGGAAGGCTACCGGGAAAAATGCGCCACCGATGTCGTCATGGGCACCCGCTATGCCAAGAAACCGATTGAACTAAAGATTCCGATTACGATTGCCGGCATGAGCTTCGGTGCCCTGGGCGCGAATGCAAAGGAAGCGATCGGTCGCGCGGCGACGGCGATGGGTACCAGTACGACGACAGGTGATGGCGGCATGACCGAAGCAGAGCGCCAGTCGTCAAAGGCCCTGGTCTACCAGGTGTTGCCATCGCGCTACGGGCTGAATCCTGACGATTTACGGCGGGCGGATGCGCTCGAAGTGGTAGTCGGTCAGGGCGCCAAGCCCGGCGGCGGCGGCATGTTGCTGGGGCACAAGATTACGCAACGCGTGGCAGAGATGCGTGACTTGCCGCGGGACATCGATCAACGCAGTGCCTGCCGGCATCCCGACTGGACGGGGCCGGACGACCTGACGATCAAGATTCAGGAACTGCGCGAGATCACTGACTGGGAGATTCCGATCTATATCAAGATCGGGGCCACGCGCGTGAGTTACGACGTCGCACTGGCGGTCAAAGCCGGCGCCGATGTCATCGTGGTCGATGGCATGCAGGGTGGCACGGCTGCGACGCAGGACGTATTCATCGAGCACGTCGGTATTCCAACGCTGCCGGCCGTGCGCATGGCCGTCGAAGCGCTGCAGGAACTCGGCATGCATCGTAAGGTTCAACTCATCGTATCCGGCGGCATACGCAGCGGTGCCGACGTTGCCAAGGCACTTGCATTGGGTGCCGACGCGGTGTCCATCGGCAGTGCCGCGTTGGTCGCCATGGGATGTAATCGCAGCGTCTTCGTCGAGGACTACGAGGCATTGGGAACGGCACCCGGATACTGTCACCACTGCCACACGGGGAGATGTCCTGTCGGCATCACGACACAGGACCCGGAGCTGGAGGAGCGACTGCAGCCGGAGCAGGGCGCGCGCTGGCTCAGGAATTACCTGACCACGATGGTGCTCGAGTTACAAACACTGGCGCGTGCGTGTGGCAAGAGTCATGTATTGAATCTGGAACCGGAAGACCTGACCGCCCTGACGATCGAAGCCGCGGCGATGGCGAAGGTACCGTTGGCAGGAACAGACTGGATCCCGGGTAACAACAAGTAGCAAGTACCGCCAATCATTCAATAAGGAGAAGCCCTATGGCCAAAGATCTCGCGGCCATCGCCAAAGCCAGAAAAATCAAGTATTTTCTCATCAGCTTTGTCGATCTGCTCGGCCAGCTGCGCGCGAAACTGGTACCGGCAAGCGCGATTCGCGGCATGCAAAAAGACGGTGCCGGCTTTGCTGGCTTTGCAGCATGGCTGGACATGACACCGGCGCATCCGGACATGTTCGCCATCCCCGACCCTGACAGCCTGATGCAGCTTCCCTGGAAACCCGAAGTCGCCTGGCTTGCCGCCGATCTCTGGATGGACGGCAAACCCGTGGAGGCGTCGCCCAGGGTGGCATTGAAACGCCAGATCGAGGCGGCAAGAAAGCAGGGCTATTGGGTCAAGACGGGCGTTGAGTGTGAGTTCTTCCTCCTCAATGCCTCGGGCGATGGGCTTTCGGATGAGATGGATAAAGAGGAAAAGCCTTGCTATGACCAGTCGGCATTGATGCGCCGTTTCGATGTGATCAGCGAAATCTGTGACGCGATGATGAATCTCGGCTGGAATCCCTATCAAAACGACCATGAGGACGCCAACGGCCAGTTCGAGATGAACTGGGATTATGCGGATTGCCTGACGACAGCCGATCGTCATACTTTTTTCAAGTTCATGACTAAATCGATAGCCGAGAATCACGGTTACCGGGCGACTTTTATGCCGAAACCGTTCGGCCATTTGACCGGCAATGGTTGTCATGCCCACGTTTCCGTGTGGGACAAGACGGGCAAGAAAAACCTGTTCCTGAACAAGCGTGACGAAATGGGCTTGTCAAAACTGGCGTATCAGTTCATTGCCGGCGTTTTACACAGCGCTGACTCAATGGCGGCGATGTTCATTCCGACAGTCAACAGCTACAAACGCATCGATGCTGCAGTGACCTCATCCGGGGCGACCTGGTCGCCGAATGCAATCACCTACTCGGGAAACAATCGCACCCACATGGTGCGCATTCCGGATCCGGGCCGCTTCGAGCTCCGACTGATGGACGGCGCGACCAATCCGTACTTATTACAGGCAGCAGTTGTTGCCGCGGGTTTGGATGGCGTCGCGAACAAGCGTGATCCGGGCAAGCGAGTCGATCTCAACATGTACACGGAGCAACACAAACTCAGGAAGGTTCGCAAGTTGCCGGCGAATCTGCTGGATGCGATTCGCCTGCTGGACTCGAGCAAGGTCGCGAGAAAAGCGTTTGGCGACAAGTTCATCGACAGCTATGTCAAACTGAAGCACCAGGAGTGGCTACGATTCACGAGGGAAGTCACGCCATGGGAGCGTGAGCATACGCTTGATTGCTGATCGCGCGCTGGCGCTGACCGATACTGCTAACTGACATGCCACTCGCATTACTGAAGTATGGATTCCGCCGCAAGTACCGAGGCGAGAGGTATATTCCTGCGCCAATGCCACTGCGCAAGGCATATGACATTGTCATCATCGGCGGTGGCGGGCACGGTCTGGCTTGTGCCTATTACCTGGCGCGGAACTGGGGCATCACCGACGTTGCGGTGCTCGAGAAAGGCTGGCTGGCGTCCGGCAATACGGCGCGCAATACGGCGATCATTCGTTCCAACTACCTGACGCCCGAAGGCGCGTTGTTCTACGAAGAGTCGATGCGGCTCTGGCGTTCGCTCGCGGGCGAACTGGACATCAACCTGATGTATTCCGAGCGTGGGCATCTGACCCTGGCACATACCGATGCCGCGATCCGTTCGTCCAGGTGGCGCGCGGAAGTCAACAAACATCTCGGCATCGATTCAGAACTGGTCGGAAGAGCCGAACTTGCGAAACTGTGTCCGCAGATCAACTTATCGGAAGATGTTCGCTACCCGGTGCTGGGTGCGCTTTATCATCCGCCCGGAGCAATCGCTAGGCATGATGCTGTTGCCTGGGGATATGCGCGCGGGGCGATGCGGCGTGGCGTTGAAATCCATCAGCAAACAGAAGTAACGGGCATACATAGCCACCCTGGCGGGTCCATTGAACTCGAGACCAATCGCGGTTCGATAACTGCGGGCAGAGTCGTCCAGGCAGTAGCGGGAATGAGTTCGGAAGTTGCCCGCATGGTCGGCGTCAAACTGCCGATTCGTTCTGTTCCGTTGCAGGCCTGCGTGTCCGAACCCTTGAAAGCATTTCTCGATCCGATCGTGGTATCCGGCTCGCTGCACGTTTACGTCTCTCAATCGGCGCGCGGCGAACTCGTGATGGGCGGCGCTACCGATCCGTATCCCTTGTATTCAACAAGATCGACGCTGGATTTTACCGAAGGCCTGATGGCGAACATGCTCGAGCTGTTTCCGTTTCTCGAAAATGCCAAAGTATTGCGCCAGTGGGCCGGCATCGCCGATATGACACCGGATTTCAGCCCGGTCATGGGCAAGACTCCAGTGAGCAACTACTACATCGACGCGGGCTGGGGGACGTGGGGTTTCAAGGCGACGCCAGTGTGCGGAAGTTGCATGGCTGAATTGGCAGCGACCGGCAGCGTACCGGACTTGATCAGGTCGTTTGAACTCGAACGCTTTGGCCGCATGCAGCAACTCGGCGAGCGTGGCGCCGCGTCGGTCGGTCATTAGTGAAATGAAAATCATCGAATGCCCGTTAAATGGCCCGCGCAACGCCCAGGAATTTGTCTGTGGCGGCGAGGCCAGGCAGGAACCGTCGCAAGATGCCGCAATCGACGACTGGGCAGATTTTGTTTTCCTCGAGAATAACCTCAAAGGTGTCGTACACGAGTGGTGGTGCCACGTTGCGTCCAACTACTGGTTTATCGTGACACGCAGTACCGCAACCGAAGAAATCATAGCGACATGCCGGCCGGATGAATTTTTTGCCGATCGAAATGCGACGGACGGTGCCGGCCGTGAATAAACGCGTGAACAGCCGCTTGCCGGCGCCTTGGGGTTCGGTCATCAAACGTGAGCAGAGGATTTCGTTTCAGTTCGAGGGCAAGGACTACCAGGGTTACGAGGGCGATAGCCTGGCGAGCGCACTGGCGGCCAACGGTCAGTGGCTGCTCTCGAGATCGTTCAAATACCACCGTCCGCGAGCCGCCATTACCTTTGCGGGCCTGGATGCCAATAGCTATGTGCAGGTCGGTGATCTGCCAAATGTACTCGCCGACATGTTGCCGATCTCGGCGGGTCTCAGTGCCGTGGGTCAGAATTACCTGGGGTCGCTACATCGCGATCACGCGGTGCATGCCGGCCTTTTGTCAAGATTTCTGCCTGTTGGTTTCTATTACCGGGCATTCTTTCGGCCGCAAGGCATATGGCACTTGTGGGAACGGTTTTTCCGCCGCGCCGCGGGACTTGGAAAAATAAACTGCAACGCCGACGCAAGCTACTTCGACAAGCAATACCTGTTCGCTGATGTCGCGGTAATTGGCGGCGGCCCGGCTGGCCTGAGTGCGGCTTTATCCGCGGCCGGCGAAGGCGCCAATGTCTTGCTCATCGAAGAGTCCGCGCTGCTCGGCGGCTCGCTGAATTACGCACGCTTTCAACGGAATCGCAGTGAAATTCAATCATTGCGTGATGATCTCGTCGCGCGGGTTGAAAAAAACGACAACATCCGGATCATTGCCGGGGCAACATGTAATGGCTGGTATGCGGATAACTGGCTGGCGATTGGCCGCTCGAATCGACTGTATAAACTCCGCGCGAAATTCGTCATCGCCTGCACGGGCAGCGTCGAGCAACCGATGATATTTCGCAATAACGATCTGCCAGGTGTATTGCCGTCATCTGGCGTGCAACGACTACTGCGGCTCTACGCGGTCAGTCCGGGTAAGCAGGCTGTCGTCGCCACGGCTAACGCTGAGGGTTACGACGTTGCCCTGGATTTGCTGGAAGCGGGTATTTCGGTACAGGCAGTTATCGACATCAATCAGTCGGCCACCAATCCGCAACTCGTTGAGCGCTTGACGAGCCTGGGCGTTGCTGTTCATCAGGCATGCGCGGTTAGCGAAGCCATACCGCGCGCAGGCCTGCGTTCTATTACCGGTGTGGTGATAAAAGCGCTGGCGGCTTCGGGGGAGCTTAC
>JADFNG010000104.1 GCA_022563505.1 Pseudomonadota bacterium
CAGTCAACAAAGCCAATCAGAAGGCCAATGAGGAAGAGGAAGAAGAGGTCATCGATACCGGACCGGACCCCGAAGAGGTCAAGGCCCGCGCCAAGAAAATCCGCCGCTTGTACAATCGAGCGCTGACCGCCCTCGAGAAACACGGCACCAAAGACAAACGAACCCAGAAAATTCGGACCGAGCTTGCGGACCAGCTCATGGAACTCAAACTGTCTCCCAAGCTGACCGATAAACTGGTCCGCAACCTGCGGGGCTCGGTGTCAGTCCTGCGCGTACAGGAACGTCTGGTCATGCAGATTTGCGTGCGCGATTCCGGCATGCCGAAAAAAGATTTTCTGGCGAGTTTCCCGGAGAGCGAGACCGACCTCAACTGGATCGAGAAACACATTCGAGCCAAGCGCAAGCACTCCTCCTCGCTGTCAAAGCGCAAGAACGATGTATTGCGCGCACAGCGAAAACTGCTGGCCGTTGAGACACTGACCAATCTCAAGATCGCAGAGATCAAGGAGATCAATCGTCAGATGTCGATCGGCGAGGCAAAAGCACGCCGCGCAAAAAAGGAAATGGTTGAAGCAAACCTCAGGCTCGTTATTTCCATTGCCAAGAAGTACACCAATCGTGGCCTGCAATTTCTCGATTTGATTCAGGAAGGCAACATCGGTTTGATGAAAGCGGTCGATAAATTCGAATATCGCCGCGGTTACAAATTCTCGACCTATGCCACCTGGTGGATTCGACAGGCCATCACCCGCTCGATCGCCGATCAGGCCCGCACCATTCGTATTCCGGTGCATATGATCGAAACGATCAACAAGTTGAATCGCATCTCGCGGCAAATGCTGCAGGAAATGGGCCGCGAGCCCCTGCCTGAAGAACTCGCCGAACGCATGGAGATGCCGGAAGACAAGGTGCGAAAAGTTCTCAAGATTGCCAAGGAGCCCATCTCCATGGAGACGCCCATTGGCGATGACGAAGACTCGCATTTGGGCGACTTCATCGAAGACCAGGTTGTGCATTCACCGGTCGACTCGGCAACGACAGAAGGCCTGAAGGAAACCACGCACTCGGTTCTGGGCGGACTCACACCGAGAGAAGCCAAAGTGCTGCGCATGCGCTTCGGCATCGACATGAACACCGACCACACGCTGGAAGAAGTCGGCAAGCAGTTCGATGTCACGCGCGAACGCATTCGCCAGATCGAAGCGAAGGCGCTGCGCAAGCTGCGACACCCGACGCGCTCGGATCAGCTGCGCAGCTTCCTGGTCGAAGACTAGTTATTTCGTCAACGTGGTATCAACGTGTGCCAGAATCGACCCGCGGTCGCGCCTCGGGCGAGCAACACATGTCGCTCGGATATACCGCATTGATGGGCGCACAAATTTTTGCGCGGTGCGGCCACAGGCCGCTATTCAATACTTTGGTAATTTATGATAGGTTTTTTTGCGTGTGGGCCTGTAGCTCAGTTGGTTAGAGCAGGGGACTCATAATCCCTTGGTCGTAGGTTCAAGTCCTACCGGGCCCACCAAAAATCAAAGCTGCGAAGCTAAGAGGAATCGCCATTCCAATTCCACCTCTCCCCGAACAACGCCGCATCGTCACCAAAGTCGATGAACTCATGGCCCTCTGCGACGCCCTAAAGGCCCGTCTCCAGCAAGCGCAAATCACCCAGACCCAACTCGCAGACGCCATCGTCAAGCAGGCCGTCGCTTGAAGTTCGAGCGCTACATCGGCATTGACTACTCCGGCGCACAAACCGCTGAAAGCCGGCTCAAGGCGCTGCAGGTTTTTGAGGCATCGGGAATCGAAGAGCCGGTAAAGATCAGCACGCCGACCGCAGGCGCGAAAAACTGGACGCGACTGGAAGTTGCGCAATATTGCCAGAAGACACTTGTGTCAGGCGAGCCGGTCATCATCGGCATCGACCATGGCTTCTCGTTCCCGATGAGTTATATGCAGCGCTATGGCATCTCCAGTTGGGATGTTTTCCTGCAGGATTTCATGCGCCACTGGCCAACGGCCGATCCACATACCTATGTCGATTTTGTTCGCGATGACAACCCGCGAACAGGCGATCCCTCCGAGTTGCGTCTGTGCGAGCAATGGACGGCGACCGCCAAGAGCGTATTTCATTTCGACGTGCAGGGATCCGTGGCCAAATCCACACACTCCGGTCTGCCGTGGCTGTTATGGCTGCGGGAGATGCCGGATGCTCGATCGCACGTTCACTTCTGGCCGTTCGATGGCTTTGCGGTTCCAGCAGGCAAGTCGGTGATTGCCGAGGCCTACCCGGCCTTGTACAAACGGCGTTTTCCGAGGGAAGACCGCAGTCCGGATGAACACGATGCCTGGTCGGTCGCGGCCTGGCTGCAGGAGGCAGATCGCCGGGGTATCCTTCGTCAGTATTTCGAGCCGCCACTGACACTCCCGGAACGCAAGCAGGCAAAGCTTGAGGGGTGGATACTCGGAGTTTGTTAGCCGGTTGCCTTTGAAGCTATGCAGAAGTAAATCAACTTGCCCATTTGTATCGCACGCAATGCATATGACGGTTATGCGGGATCAGGCCTTCATGCTGTAATCGACCAACGATAATGCCGACGGCGATATCAATTTCATCGGCAAATTATTCGCTTAAAGACCTTTTTTTTCAATGTGTTAGGTGTGTTATACTGGACGTTCGTACAGCACTTTAAACCCAACGGAGACGTCCGTGACCACCGCTTCATCCGCCGCCCAATCCGCCGCCACCCGCGCCGAAGACCTGGCCGCCGAAATCACCGAACTTTCGGCCTATCTCTATGCAGCCACCTACCGTCTGCTGGTCCTGATCCACGAGTTCGATAAGAACCTTTGCTGGGAATACCTGGGCATGGCGTCCTGCGCCCACTGGCTAAATTTCAAATGCGGCATCGGCATGCACGCGGCTCGTGAGAAAGTCCGCGTTGCCAATGCACTGGCCGAACTTCCCACCATGAGTGCCCGCTTCAAACGCGGCGAACTGAGCTATTCAAAAGTCCGCGCCATGACCCGCATTGCCAATGAGGAGAACGAAGACTATCTGCTGGGGATCGCCAAATACGGCACGGCCCACCATGTGGAGAGACTGGTCTCCCTGTACCGAGGCTGTAAACGCCAGCAAGACAACGAGAATGCGAATAAAGCTCACCGGAAGCGCGAGTTGCAGTGCCACTATGACACCGACGGTTGCCTTGTGATCCATGGCCGAATCCCGGCAGCGCAGGGTGCCCTGATAATGAAGGCACTGGAACGAGCCATGGAACATAACGACCAACCCAAACCTTACAATCAAAAAGTCCCCGCGGGGACACCCGAAGAACCCTTCTACGCACAATGCGCCGATGCCCTGGCCGAACTCGCTGAAATATACCTGGCCTCCGACAAAACCCCGGGCTCAACCGCAGATCGTTATCAGGTAGTGGTGCATGTCTCCCCGGATACGCTGATGGATGCTCCGCCTGAAATGGACGATGAGGGAATCTCCCACATCGAAGACGGCCCCCACGTCCCTGCGGGGACGGCCCGCCGCATTGCCTGCGACTGCTCCATTATCAAGCTCACCGAAGACAATAACGGCGAACCGCTGTCCGTTGGAAGAAAAACCCGGACCATCCCACCGGCCATCAATCGTGCACTGCGTGCCCGGGACAAAGGTTGTCGCTTCCCCGGCTGTACCCACACCCAATTCATTGACGGCCACCACATCCAGCACTGGGCGGACGGCGGCGAGACCAGCCTGGACAACCTGGTGCAGCTTTGCCGACGACATCACCGGCTGGTGCATGAAGGGGGCTTTGGTTGTGAGCGACTATCAAACGGGAAGCTCGTGTTCAGGGATCGGCAAGGCGATATCCTGGCGGATTACTCTGAATTGCCGCATATCAGTCACAGCGACAACCCGGTTGCGTGGCTTGATGTTCAGATGCCGAATCTAAACATCGATGCAAATACCTGTGTATCAGAGACGACCGCCGGCGAACGCATGGACTGGCATCTGGCGGTGGGGCACATATTCGCCGAAGACAATCCGAAGCAGCCGCGCGTTTGATCGGCGTATCTTCCTCTACAGGGCGACGGATGCCAGTAAATAAACCGGACGCATTTTTCTGGATACTGTCCGGCGGCAAGTTCAGTGATTTGTTAGGCTGCTTACCGTGGTAAGACGTAGTCCTACAATCAGTTCGACACCGCCCCAACAAAAATACAAAACTCGAAAACACTCAGAATCATTGTCACGGTACCAACTATCTTGTTGCCCAGTCTTGTCGTGATCTTGTAGCCCAACATAAGACCGGGGGCCCAAAACACGGTGGCAAAAAACGACAAATACGCTACACCAGCCAACGATTCGTGCCGAGTTGGACTTCCCTCGTTACCGAGAAAATACCACGCTGCCATTGCTTGTAGCGCTATAACGAAAATTAAACAAATTGAAATCAAAACTCCTAGCGGTGAGTAGTCATTATCTGGCTCTGACACTAGCGGCCTAACTATGATTCTTATGCATAAGTGGAGGATAACACCGCTGTCCGAGGGTGACATTGCGAACGAACGCAAGGGGTCAAAACATAGAGCGGCGGCTTATCACACCGACCGCATCGCCGCGCCGATGTTGTAGATTCCGGTACGGTCTAGTACTGTTGCGACTCTTGAAAACCGTCTTTAACATCCGGTTTTCGAAAGGAAGTGGGGGTTCGATTCCCCCTCCCGGCACCCATCATTTGAGGCAAAGCATATCCGGCCCAAACGCATGAAACATTGTTCGAATTGCGGTTCGCCCGTCGACTTAAAGATACCTGAGGGCGACAACCGAAGCCGTTTCGTTTGTTCGCAATGCAATATTATCCATTATCAGAACCCCAATATTGTCGTTGGCTGTGTTCCTGAGCAGGACGGCCGGATTCTCTTGTGCAGACGTGCGATTGAGCCCCGCCAGGGCTTCTGGACGTTGCCCGCCGGATTCATGGAATTGGGCGAAACATTGGCGCAAGGCGCGGCCCGCGAGACCCTCGAAGAGGCCTGTGCGGAAGTTCGTATCGAGCGCTTGTTCGCTTCGGTCGATGTGATCGATGCCGGCCAGGTACATATTTTCTTTACGGCCACATTGCTCGGTGGCTACGGTGTCGGCCAGGAGAGCCTGGAAACGAAGTTGTTCAGCGAAGCGGATATTCCATGGGACGATCTGGCATTCAAGAGTGGCATATTCGCGCTCGAGAAATATTTCGATGACGGCGGCAGAAACCGCGGCGTGCACCAGCAGGAGTTGCGGCGCAAGTAGTCCACCCGGGACCGTGGCCCCGAAAAAACCTACTGGCCGGCGGCGTTCTCCGCCAGTGCTTCGGCAAGCTGCAAAGGCGGCATGTAACCGCTGACAAGCGTGCCATCCTCGAACACGATCGCAGGCGTACCACGCAGTCCCACGTCCTGGCCCATGGCATAGTGCTTGCTGACGACGGACGGATCGCAGTCATGTGAGGGGAATTTCTTGTCCAGCTTGGCCTGTGTCAGCGCGGCATTGCGGTCATCGGCACACCAGACCTGCTCGGCCTTCGTCCAGGATTCGGAGGTTGGGCCATTGCGGGGGTAAAGCAGGTATCGTATCTCGATCCCCTGGGCCAGATACTCGTCAATCTGGCTATGCAACCTGCGACAAAAGGTGCAGTCGACATCAGTGAACACGGACACGCTGTAACGCTTCTCATCGGGCGTGAAGACGATCATCTGGTCTTCCGGGTAGGCAGACATCATGTCGCTGCGAGCATCGTTGCGGGCGTTTTCAGAAAGATTGATCTGATTGTCGAGATCGATCATGTCGCCCTGCAACAGGTAGCGCCCATCCGCTGAAATGTAGACAACCATGGCGCCCTTGCGAATCGTATACCAACCATCAACCGGGCTGGGGAATATGTGCTCTTCCTCGATTTCGCCAAACAGGCTGGTTACCCTTTCCCGCACGCGCTGCAGTTCGGCCGGATCGTCGGCCGCTATGGCAATCGTCGCGCAGGCGAGCACTGACGTAACAGCTGCAATTTTGACGACGATATTTTTCATCTGCCTGTTCCCGGATTCGCCAGCTCATGCCGACTGAAGATTGATGTGTCCCGGTTTTTGACCGGCGTCAGAGACTTGCGTTCCATGGCTTGCAACGACCGCGAGTCTAGCAGGTTGGCAAAGATCTTAGGAGCTAAAAGCCCCGCAGTTGTTGCAAATGATGCAACACGCTAGCCGCGCGGGTGGTGCTCGCTATGGATCTCTTTCAATCGCTCACGGGCAACATGGGTATAGATCTGCGTGGTCGAAAGATCGCTGTGACCCAGAAGTAGTTGCACGACACGCAAATCAGCACCCCGGTTTAACAAGTGCGTAGCAAATGCATGCCGCAGGCTGTGCGGCGACAGCTGCTTGCCAATGCCGGATTTTTTTGCGTAACGCTTGATAATGTGCCAGAACGCCTGACGCGTCATGCGACCGCCGCGGCGGGTCGGGAACAGGTAATCTGTCTGCCGCTCCAGCAGTATTTCCATGCGTGGACCGTCAATAAAATCTCGCAGCCATCGCTGTGCCTCTTCACCCAGCGGGATCAGACGTTCGCTATCACCCTTGCCGACAATTCGCAGCACGCCCTGGTTGAAATTAACCTGTGATTGCTTGAGATTGATAAGCTCCGAAACGCGCAGTCCGGTCGCGTACAGAAGCTCCAGCATGGCGCGATCACGGTGACCCAGTGACTCATCCGTGTTGGGCGCATGCAGGAGCGCATCGACTTCTTCTTCCGTCAGCGTCTTCGGCAGCGAGCGCCCGATACGCGGCATCGCGATGTCTGCCGTCGGGTCATTGTCGCGCAGTCCTTCGCGCATGATGTAGCGGAAAAACCGGCGAAAACTGGATAATTGTCGTGCCGTGGAACGCGGCTTCGCGCCACTTTCAACGCGTCTGGCAATGAATTCGAGGAGGTCGGCTTTCTGCGCCTCCTCAATGCATACGTTGTGCTCGGACAGGCCGCGCCACAGCGTCATCAGATCGGCACGGTATGCGCCGAGTGTATTCGGGGATAAGCCGCGCTCCATCCAGATGGCGTCCAGGAAACGATCCACCAGTTGCTCGGAACTCGACGGCTGCTCCGACGCTGTTTGCTTGTCTTGGATATTCGTCATATTTGCTCTTGAACCCGCGCATTGCCGAAACCTGACTGACTGCGTACCGCCATGCGAACAGGAGCACCAGGGCTCCGATTTCGCTCATGATTGCCGCAAATAACCCGCCAGGCAACGGATTTTCCGAGGGCTTGAGTATGGAGATGCCCCCGTAAAACCGGCGTGATCGCTGTCACAAATAAGCCTGCGCGTTAACATAAAGTGATCTGCGTCACACTGCGGACTGTGACATGGCGGTCACGCGCGCGGCCTAAGGTGACTTTTCGGACCATCGGCCGGATTTGGCATCGGCGCCGCGAGACGGTACCGTGTGCCGCTCACCTCCGCAACACAAGACCTGAAGATTCATGGGCCGCCCATGACAAGTACGCCAGAGGATTCCGACACTGGCATCCTGACCTTCTTGTACGGCATTTATGCCTGCATTGTATTTCTGTTCATCCTGCTCGCCGCAATGCTGGGGGCCACCGCGATTCCGGGACTGGATCGCCGCCGCAGCTGGGTGGCCGCTGTCTGTCGCCTGTTCTTCCGTCTCGTCGGCATCCCGACGCAGGTGAGCGGGCTCGAAAACCTGCCGGATGGACATTGTGTTGTGGTGGCAAATCATTCCAGCCATGTTGACGGCGTCGTCCTGCAGGCATTTCTGCCGCCCAGATTCTCCTACGTCATAAAAGCCGAAATGCGCAACATACCCATTGTCCATTTTCTGCTGCGTCGTATCGGCGCGAGATTTGTGGAACGATTCGTGGCAGCAGAGAGCGTGCGCGATGCGCGCAGACTTCTGCAGGCGTCGAGCGGCGGCGAATCGTTCGCGTTTTTTCCGGAAGGAACCATTATTCGCAAGCCGGGACTGGGTCGATTTCGGCCCGGTGCATTTGCGACGGCCATCAAGGGAGCCATTCCCGTTGTGCCGCTGGTTATTTCCGGCGCTCGCGAAATCTTGCCGGCGCGCACCTGGTTGCCGCGTCGCGGGCGCTTGCGTATCGACCTGCTGCAGGCGATCTGCCCACAAGACCCGGCCTACGACAGCAGCAAGAAACTGGCCGCACGGGCACGGCTGCAAATGCTGGCGGTTCTCGACGAACCGGATTTACTGACGCCGCCGCACACATGACCCCTGTTTTGCTATTGCGACCCGCGAACGGATACGCCAAAGTAGCGCCCCCTTCGGGATTATTAATCGACCATCGCCGGAAGCCGCTATAACAATGACTTACGAAACCGTCGACATCGTTGCTGCGCGCCGTACGCCGATGGGCGCATTCCAGGGTGAACTCAGCAATGTGAGTGCGACAGATTTGTCTGCGACAGCGACACGCGCGGCTATTGCCGATTGCGGTATCGACCCGGCGAGCGTCGACGAAGTGCTGCTCGGCTGCGTTCTGCCAGCCGGGCTGGGCCAGGCACCCGCAAGACAGGCGGCCCTGGCCGCTGGTATCCCCGTCGGTATCCCCTGCACGACCATCAATAAAGTCTGCGGATCGGGCATGA
>JADFNG010000019.1 GCA_022563505.1 Pseudomonadota bacterium
TGAAATGCTGCTGCTGGTCAGGCAATTCGACGAGCGCGCCGGATTCCTGCGATGGGGCCTTGATAACTGCGCCGAGTGGCTGGCCTGGCGTTGTGATCTGAGCCTGATTACGGCGAAAGAAAAGCTACGGGTGGCCCATGCGCTCAAAACCCTGCCAGCAATCTCTGATGCCTTTTCCCAGGGCGAGTTGTCCTACACCAAGGTACGGGAACTGACGCGCGTGGCCAATCGGGACAACGAGCAGCATCTCCTGGACTTCGCCTTGCGTACGACGGCATCCCACGTGGCGCAACGATGCCGTGAATTACGCATGGGTGACGAGTCATCCATCGATACGGCCGCACGTGCCTTTGCCAACCGCTCTCTGCGCATTCGGCGTGACCCGCATCGGGGAACGATGATTGTTTCTATCGAACTGCCAATGGATACGGGGGAGTTGCTCGAGAAAGCCCTCGACAAGGCACGCGATGATGAGGTTCCTGAGATACCGGATCTCACCGATATCTCATGGTCCGCCCGACAGGCCGATGCGTTTCTCAATATGGTGACCGGATACCTGAGCGGCACTGAGAACGACAAGCAAAGCAACGACAACTACCTCGTGACGATCCATGTCGACCATTCGGCGTTACAGGGTAAGGAAGGTCGTTCTTCACTACCGATCGAGTCAGTGAAACGACTCTGCTGTGACAGTCATGCGGTGGTGCTGACCGAGACTGAAGAGGGTGAGCCACTGAGCATCGGCCGCAAGTCACGCATTATCCCGAAGGCCATCGAACGTGCGGTACGTGCACGAGACAACAATTGCTGTCGGTTCCCGGGTTGCCACCACCACCGCTTCCTGCAATGTCACCATGTTACGCACTGGTCGAGAAATGGCGAGACGTCACTCGATAACCTGATGTTACTGTGCACGCAGCACCACACGCTGGTGCATGAGGGTGGTTTCCACATCGAGACGAACTTTCAGAACAACTGGTGCTTTATACGTCCGGACGGAATTGCCGTACCGGATACCGGCTATCACTCCCGTGACATGCTGGACACAGAGACTGGCGATATTTCCAGTTCGTACAACAATCCTCCCGCGGGAGCTTTGTTGAGCGTTGCGGAAAACTTTGTGAAAGAACCGCCAGCACCTTTTTACTTACACTAGTAAAGAATCTACCCTTGAACAGGCAACGCCCGGGCAATATTCTGATGTTCTAAACGCTGGCCATGCTGGCGTTCTGACTCAGAAACTGTGCTAGATTGACGATACATTTCGGAGATCCGATTTCGTGGCTACCAAAGCTTCCAAAAAGACCGACAGACGTGAGCTGCCCTCGTACACGATTATTGAGGCAGCGCACTATCTGAACATCCCGGATGCGACGGTGAGATATTGGGCGACGGGGCAGGACAGTTATGCTGCACTGATAGAGGTCACCGCCAGTCGTCCCACCTTGCTTTCCTTTATCAATTTGGTGGAACTGCACGTTCTGGCGGCCATTCGTCGTAGGCACACGGTGCCGATGCCAAAGGTCCGCGCTGCCATTGAGTATCTCAAGAAAAACGCCCGCAGTGCCCACGACAAAAAACACCCGCTGATCAGCAGACAGCTGGAAACGGACGGTCTGGATCTGTTTATCCAATGGTATGGAGAGCTAATCAGTATCAGCAGAGACGGACAACTGGCCATGCGCGACGTGATGAGCGCCGCGCTGCATCGCATCGAGCGGGATGACAAAGGCATTCCAGTCAGGTTGTACCCTTTCACCCGCAGCGATATTCGGCAAGCGCCATCGATGATAGTGATCGATCCGACGCTGTCCGCGGGACGCCCGGTTATCGCCGGTACTGGACTGGCAACCGAGGTCATCGCCGAGCGCTACAAGGCTGGCGAATCCATCAAGGAGCTCGCTCGTGACTATGAGCGCCAGCAAGAAGAAATCGAAGAAGCGGTCCGCTCGGAGCTCCGCGCCGCCGCGTAAAGACATCCCGTATTACCTGGATCGCAATATGGGCAAACACGTGATAGCCGACGCGCTTCGAGGCGCAGGATTCACGGTCGAGTTGCACGACGATCACCTGGCGCCGGATGCACTGGAACTCACCCGACTGGATTGATTCGGCGGCTTCACCGCCTCACCCCTGCGGGGCGCCTGCTTGTTAGTTCCGAGCGTATTTGAGTTCGCCACCTACATAGGTCATATCGACTTTGGTATTCGGAATGTCTTCTTCCGCAACTGTCAGCAAGTCCTGCGTCAACACCACCATGTCGGCGTACATCCCGGGGATCAACCTGCCCTTGATCTCTTCTTCAAAAGCGGCGTACGCGTTGTTCACGGTATACGTCAACAGCGCCTCTTCGCGTGTCATCACGTGCTCAGGATAGAAACGCTTGCCGTTTACCATCATTCTCGATACAGACGAATAATAGGATGCAATAGGATCAATGCGTTCGACCGGCACATCCGTACCGTTGGTCACCACCGCACCGGTTTCAAAAAGATGCCGCCACGGCTGCGATGTGCTTTTCGCACGCGCGTCGCCCAGTCGAGACGGGATCCAGGGTCCATCGGAAGTGCCATGAATCGCCTGCACTGCTGCAATAACGCCCATTTGTCCGAAGCGCGGCACATCCACTGGATCGATGTGCTGCGCATGTTCAACACGCCAGCGTAACTCACTGCCGTCGACCCCCGTTCGGTCGAAGACTCGTTCGTAAAGATCGAGCGTTTCACGGACAGCGCGGTCACCGATCGCGTGCGTATTCAACTGAAAGCCGTGACGAATCGCTATTTCTGCTGTGCCCTCAATGTCTTCGACAGACTCCAGCACGAGACCCGATGTATCCGGCAGATCTTCGTACGGCTCAAGCAACCACGCACCGTGCGCACCGAGCGCACCGTCGATCTGGCGTTTGATGGACCGCACGGTCAGAAAATCGTTGCCCTCAGCTTTCATCAGGTATTGCGGCAAAGCCTTGTCGAGCAGGTCGTTGTCTTCGCGTCTCACCATGACGTACAGGCGAACGTCCAGCGCTCCCTCTTCCTCAAGTTTCCTGAAAAAATCAATCGTCTCGAAACTCGAGCCCGCGTCATGAAAAGAGGTCACACCATGGCTCAGCGCCTCATCGGCTGCCAGCTGTACACGCTCCCTGTTCAGTACGTCGGTTTGTGCCGGGGTCAAACGGCCGTTGTATTCGTTCATCGCCGCATTGATCAGTCGTTGTGCCGTCTCTCGCATCAGGCCCGTCGCTTTACCTTCCGGCGTGCGCACAATGGTGCCACCGGAAGGATCTGCCGTATCGTCTTCGACTTCGGCCATGGCCAGGGCTGCATCATTGAAAAATGCTGCATGACCGCTCGCATGGCCGAGAACGACCGGATGGTCGGGTGACACCTTGTTTAGTGTGTCGTTACGCGGCACGCCGTCCACCGCATCGTCCGGCACACTGTCCCATTTGTCCTGATGCCAGCCACGGCCGAATATCCACTCGCCGGGACGGGCTTTGTCCACGGCGACGGCAACCATCGTGACCACCTCGCTCCAGTTCTTGACGCCCTGGAGGTCCAGTATTTGTTTGGAACGACCGAGACCCAGGTAATGACCATGTCCCTCAATAAACCCGGGCATGACAAACCGCCCCGCAAGCTCAACGACCTCTGTCTCCGGACCGATATACGCAGCAATGTCTTCATTGCTGCCAACCGCTGTGATCTGGTAACCATTAACGGCAAGCGCCTCAACATAGCCGGTGGCCGGATCGGCCGTCGCAATCTTGCCACCGCGAAGGACCAGATCAGCCGGTGGCTTGCTGCTATCTGCCGCAGTCGGCGCATCGACTGACTGTTGGGATTCGTTGCCGCAGGCTGCCAGCAGCAAAGTGGCAACGGTGAGCGTGGCCAGTTTTACGGTGATTTTGTGCATTTTCGTGTTGTCCCCTGGTAATTGCCGTGGCAAACGCCATTTGTCACTGTCTCACCGTGATCGCGGGAAATCAATCGGCTCCCGGATCACTGATATCGGCTGGAGCAACAGAAACCCGGCAATTTGGACAGACATCGCATAGGCAGAAACAGGCCTTTAATGGTACATTACCGGCCCATTTTGACCCTATGACGGACGAGAACCCTGATGCGATATCTTTACCTGACGCTGGTAGCAATCATCACCCTAAGTAGCACAGCATCGGCCGATGCCATTCGACAAACCAAGGGCGACTTCTACGACGCCTTCCGCCAACTGGACGTTGATCTGCCCACCGCCAACGTTTACCGCACCGCATCGGGAGCGCCGGGGCCGCAATACTGGCAGCAGCGCGCCGACTTCAAGATCAAGATGACGCTGGATGAGGCAAATCGCCGCATCAGCGCCTCCGAGACCATCACCTACACGAATGCCTCGCCGGACACGCTGCGCTACATCTGGATGCAGGTCGACCAAAATCGATTCGCCGATGATTCACTCGAGCGTCGCTCCGAAACAGCGAAGTCCGCCGTTGGCAGAAAGACGTGGGATGAAGCAGGCAAGGATGTTTTGACCTACGGGCGCATTGCGCGCGAGCAGCTCGCGAAAGACATCGACTACGGCTTTGAAATCGAACGCGTTGCTGACTCCCGGGGTCGGGCCCTGCCATACACGGTCGTCGATACCATGATGCGCATCGACCTGCCCGAGCCACTGGCGCCTGGAAAACGCATCACGTTTTCGATCGACTGGTCCTTCAATATCGTGCACGAGGACCGCGTCAACAGTCGCGGCGGATACGAGCATTTTCGTGACAATGACACTTATATATATTTCCTCGCACAATGGTACCCGCGGCTCGTTGCATACACCGACTATGCCGGCTGGCAACACAAAGCCTTTCTTGGTCGCGGCGAGTTCACACTCGAATTTGGCGACTACGAAGTGGAACTCACCGTGCCCGCGGACCACATCGTTTCGGCCACCGGCGCACTGCAGAACCCGAACCAGGTTTTGAGCGCCACGCAACGCAGCCGACTGCGTTCGGCCGGTACGGACACCCCTGTTTTTATCGTCACTCCGGAAGAGGCGCTTGCAAACGAGCAGGAAAAATCCAGCGGCATGAAGACCTGGAAATTCAAGGCTGACAATGTTCGCGATTTCGCCTGGGCCAGTTCTCGCAAGTTTATCTGGGATGCAATGATTCACCGTCAGGATGACCGGCGCAATCCGGAAGTGCTTGCGATGTCGTTTTATCCCAACGAGGCTGAGCCGATCTGGTCGAAGTATTCGACTCACGCTGTCGTACATACCATGGGCGTTTATTCGCGCTTTACCTTTGCCTATCCCTACCCGACCGCGCAGTCCGTGAATACCTGGAAACGCGGTGGTATGGAATATCCCATGATTACCTTCAACGGTTATCGGCCGGAGCCGTTTGAGCTCGATGAAGACAAGCCCATCGACGACGCCCCCGATAACACCTACTCGCGTCGCACCAAGTACGGCTTGATTGGCGTCATCATTCACGAGATCGGCCATACTTATTTTCCAATGATCGTGAACTCGGACGAACGCCAGTGGACCTGGATGGACGAGGGCATCAACAGCTTTCTCGAATACATGGCGGAGTTCGAGTGGGAAGAGGAATTCCCGGCCTACCGCGACCACGTCAACGTGCTCGATGCCATCACGGACTACATGGTCAGCGAAGACCAGGCACCGATCATGACTAATTCAGATTCGCTGCTGCAGTTCGGCCCGAACGCCTACTCCAAACCGGTCGCCTCATTGATTGTTCTGCGGGAGACGGTCATGGGCCGCGAGCTGTTTGATTTTGCATTCAAGGAATACGCCCGTCGCTGGAAGTTCAAACGCCCGACACCGGCAGATTTTTTTCGCACCATGGAAGATGCTTCCGGCATCGATCTCGACTGGTTCTGGCGCGGCTGGTTTTTCTCCACTGATCACGTCGATGTTGCATTGACCGACGTTCGTGAATACAAGGTATCGTCGACCAATCCGGATGTTGAAACGGAGTTCAATCGCAAAAAACATGCCGCGGAGGTGCCGGAAGCAATAACGCAGAAACGCAATCGGGACGAAGGCCGCAAGACCTACCTGCAAAGCCACCCGGAACTCGCCGACTTCTACAATGAGAACGACCGGTTCACGCCGAGCAATGCCGACCGCAACGCACACACGGAATTGCTGGACGCGCTCGAGGACTGGGAATACGACGCTCTCGCGCGCGCTACTGCCGACGAAGACTTCATCTATTTTCTGGATTTCGAGAATATCGGTGGCCTGCCAACGCCGCTGCCGTTGCTGATCACCAGTGTGGATGGCAGTGAGGAGTTCATCATGTTGCCGGCGGAGATCTGGCGGCGTGACCATCAGAAAATCACCAAGCTGTTGATCCGCGACGTTGAGATTCAGTCCATCGAGCTTGATCCTCATCACCAGACGGCCGACGCTGATTTTTCAAACAATCATTTTCCGCGACGCATCGAAAAATCCCGCATCGAGTTGTACAAGTCTGAAGATGACACGCGTGACCTGATGGGCGATATGCTTAAGGTCTTGCGTGAGCGCAAAGGCGGCGAGGGAGAGGTCATCCGCTCTGTTCCCCTGAGTCCGGCGAACTGAGACAGCCCATGGCTATCGGAATCTGGCACCGCGCAACAGTCGCAGTCGCGGTGCTTGCTATCGCATTGACAGCGTCCGCACACCGGGAACCCGGCAGCCTCACATCCATTGAGTGGAATGAGGCTTCCGGCATGACAGAGATTATTCATCGCCTCCATTCGCACGACGCGGAATTAGGTATTGGCGCTATCCTGGACAGGCCGGACCTGTCCGCCCTTGATCTTGCGGGCCGCGCCTATATCGCCCTGTATGTCGAGGAGCGGTTCCATATAGCCAGTGAAGACGGCGAACTCGAGCTCAGCTTGATCGGGGCCGAGCTGGAAGGTGACCATGTCCTGATCTACCAGGAATATGCCGGACGATTACCGCGGAACCTGAGGATTCGGGACGACATTCTCCGGGATGCCTATCCGGCGCAGATTAATCAGGTCAATATAAAAGACGGTGACGCTACGCATAGCCTGGTGTTCGCCGACGGCGATAAGTGGCGGAGCTACGAAATGACACAATAGTGGCAGGGACGACGGCGACACACTTGATATATACTTGCAATCCTGGTGCCCGACCAGGCCCATAGAGGCACCTTCTTCGGAGTAACGCACGTGAACCGTGACCAGAAATTTTTCGACATGTACACGCTGGTAATAGGCGTACTTGTCCTTGTCATGATCGCGCTGTTTGTGCTCGCAACGAAGATGTCTGATGTCACTCAGGATATTTATACGAGCACCAGCGACGAGTATCTTGCCTCCGTAGCGGATCGGCTGCGTCCGGTTGGCAGGGTTTATCTGCCCGGCGATGAAGTAAATGCCAATCGGCCCCAGGTTGCAGAAGCACCTCAGCCAGATCCCGTCGAAACCACGATGACCGGCCCGCAGGTATTTAATGCAGCATGCATCGCCTGTCACGGCAGCGGCATCGGCGGCGCACCGACGCTTGCGGACGCCGCAAACTGGGCACCGCGCATCGAACAGGGTCTGGACACGCTGCGCTTACACGCCATTGAGGGTTACACCGGTTCGGCAGGCTACATGCCGCCCAAGGGTGCGCGACTCGATCTCTCCGATTCTGAGATTCATAACGCGATCGATTACATGCTGGGCGAAATTCAGTAAGCAGCCTGGCTCAGGCCTCGCAGCGCGATTGCCTCGCCGAGGTGAGCGACAGAGATGACTTCCTCGTCAGCGAGATCCGCAATCGTACGCGCCACACGGCGAATGCGCCGATGTCCGCGCGCGGATATGACAAAACGGTCCATCGCCTGATCCAGTAGTGTCCATGCGGCCGGGCTCAGGACGCAGAACGCTTCCATCACTTCGCCATCCAGCTCTGCGTTGCACATTCCGCTGCGATGTATTTGCTTGCGGCGCGCATCGAGGACGCGCTTGGCCACCACGCTACTCGCCTCGCCCGGTGGTGCGTCGACGTGCAAACACTCTTTGCTCGGTCTTTGCACATCAAGTTGGATATCGATGCGATCCAGAAAAGGTCCGGATATTTTCGCGCGATAGTTTTTGACCCGTTCGGCGCTGCACGAACAGTCGCCCCGTGGATCGCCGAGATAACCGCAGGGGCAGGGATTCATGGCCCCGACCAGCTGGAAGCGTGCCGGAAAGTCCGCCTGCCGCTCAACCCTCGATATCGTAATCTGGCCGGTTTCGAGCGGCTCGCGCAGAACATCAAGAACATGCCGGGGGAATTCCGTTAGCTCGTCAAGAAACAGAACGCCGTTATGCGCGCGTGAAATCTCGCCGGGCCTCGGGTTGGTTCCGCCGCCGACCAGCGCCGCGGCAGAAGCTGAATGGTGGGGCTCGCGAAACGGGCGCTGCCGCCAGCGGGACACATCAAAGGGCAGACCCAGCACGGAATTTACGGCAGCCGTTTCGATGGCTTCGTCGTATTCCATCGGCGGAAGAATTCCCGGCAGACGGCGTGCGAGCATGCTCTTGCCCGTTCCCGGTGGACCCGAGAACAGAATGTTGTGACCCCCGGCGGCGGCAATTTCCAATGCACGTCGAGCGCGTGGCTGCCCGCGCACATCACACAAATCGGCGACAGCAGGATAGTGATCCTGGTTGGCTGCAGGCTCGAATCGGGCCAGTTTCTGCATGCCGTGCAAATGCGCGGTGACGTCGAGCAGCGAGCTTGCAACGAAAACTTCAGCGTCGGGCAACGCGGCTTCGGTCGCATTGTCCGGCGGCACAATCATCGCCCGACCACACTTCGCGGCCTGCACTGCCGCGGGCAGAATGCCGGGGACTGATCGCAAGTCTCCGCTCAACGACAGTTCGCCATAGAACTCCAGCGACGAGAGCAGTTCGGCCGGTACCTGCCTGCTCGCCACCAGGATTCCAAGTGCGATGGCCAGGTCATAGCGGCCACCGGATTTACGCATGTCCGCCGGACCCAGACAGACGGTGATCCGCTCTTGCGGAAACTTGAATTTGGAACTCAATATCGCTCCGCGAACCCGGTCCTTGCTTTCGCGCACAGCCGTTTCCACAAGACCCACGACGGCAAACGAAGGCAGGCCGCCAGAGAGGAAAACTTCAATAGTGATGAGCGGCGCGGCAACGCCCAGCTGCCCCCGGCAATTCAGGATGGCGAGACTCATGACGAGCGCCGCCGCAACGGCACGACGTCATGCGCCCGTTCGTGTTGCTCCCTCAAGCCATCGTGCCTGATCATCGCCTCTCCCTGGCAATGCGACTTTTTCGCGTGCTGCTACTTTGCCGCTTTTTTGCGGACTGCTTTCTTCTTCGCCGGCTTTTTCTTCGCAGCTTTTTTCTTCACGGGTGCCTGCTCAAGTGTGTCGAGCCGATCCTCCAGTCCCTTTAACTTCGCCCGCGTCCTCGCGAGCACCGCTTCGTGCACTTCAAATTCTTCGCGAGTGACGAGATCCATCTTGCCGAGTCCCGCACTCAGCACCGAGCGGAAATTGTTCTCCAGGTCTTCTCGCATCGAGCGCAACCCATCAGGCACGGACTCGGCGAGCATACGCGCGAGCTTGTCGACTGTTTCATTAATCATGATGGATAAATACCGCAGTCTGGCGGAAAACACCAGCCGCAAAAACGGCGTCTTGCCCCACTTTCAGGGTTTCCGGCAGCGCAGCGGCCAAAACGCCCGCCCGCAAGCACCGTCGGGGGCCGGCGTATCCCGCCACAAGGTCGAAAACCCCCGATGCCACCGTTTTTGACGGCCGGGCGCACAAAATTGGTTGTGAGCACGATCACATCATTTTCTGCATCTCCATGCTGTACTGCATTACGATTCAATGCCTTGTCTGAAATTTGATTACATAATACAGGCGGGACAGGGTCCACGGCGCTGCGCCGAAGGGCCATACACAGCAGGAATTGTCATGCAGAGACCATCGACTACAGTCCTTATTCTAACGCTTGCCATTGTCGCCGCGAGTTCCGCTGCCGCCGGCGAGATCTACATGTGGACCGACAAGGACGGCAACGCGCACTACGAGGACCGACCCACGGAAGGTGCCGTACGACTCACCAGTATTGAATCGAGATCGACCGATAACACCCGGGTTCAGGCCATGCTGCGAGCACGCCGGGATAGCCAGGCGGCTGCCGATGAAGTGGCTGCCAACGAACCGCAAGGCCCCAGTGAGGAGGAATTACGCGCTGCGGCCAAACAACGCGTCGGCCAGTGCATGACGTTCAGGGGCCGCCTGGAAAAACTGATCACATCGCGACGCCTGTATCGCCAGGATGATAACGGTGAACGCGTCTATCTCGGTGACGATGAAATGCAGGCAGCGCGCGCAAGAGTACAAACCCAGGTTGAAGAGTATTGTTCTTCCTGACAGGCTCTGATTTGTTGCGGAGTTGTTCTGTGACACGTTTCTATCCGGGCTAGTCGCGTTACAATGCGGGCTTCATTCGTGAGGATGATCCACTTTGCCCGAACCCACGGAAACGCCGAATAAAGATTCTCAGGTATACCTTCCTGATTTTTGTGCTGCCAGCAGCATTCTCGTCACCATACTGGTCGCCGAGCTGATCGCAATACTGCTGACCCTCGCGGCCCACACTCAGCCAGGCACCTTCCTTACCGAACTCTCGAAGATGTCGATGTATGTGTTGTGGCTCGCTCTGCCCAGCGCTGCAGTCTTGTGTCGCGCACATACCTGGATCGAAAAACTGGGCCCCGTTCGCGCTTTCGTCATGAGCTTTGCCATGCTGGAGGTCTTGTGCCTGCTGCTGGCGGAAGCGACCTTTCAGGTGACGACCAGATACGGGGCAGCCACCGTCATCAATGACAGTCATTCCCTGTTCTTGCTGCGCACCTTTGCCATCAGCTCCATCATTATTGCTCTGGCCATGCGCTACCTGTACATCTCAAGTGAGTGGCGGCGCAGTGTCGTGCTCGAAGCACAAGCGCGAATCAGCGCGTTACAGGCGCTGATCAGGCCGCATTTTCTTTTTAACAGCATGAACACGATTGCATCGCTGACCCGCAGCGACCCGGCACGTGCCGAAGAAGCCGTTGAAGACCTGGCGGACCTGCTGCGGGCGAACCTGGGTGGCCCGAAAGACCACACGACGCTCAAGGAAGAACTTGAAGTCGCGGCGATCTACCAAAGAATCGAAAAACTGCGTCTCGGCGACCGGCTGCGCGTTCGGTGGGACATCCAGGACCTGCCAATGCGCGCGTTAATCCCCAGCCTGACCATTCAGCCCTTGCTTGAGAATGCCATTTATCACGGCATCGAACTTCTCCCCGACGGTGGCGAGGTTGTCGTCAGTGGCTCCCGCATCGGCGATCAGTTACACATCAAAATTTCCAATCCCGTGTCCAGCACCGCCATCAGCAAGAAGGACGGCAACAAGATGGCACTGGCCAATATCCGGCAGCGTTTTGAACTCGCCTATGGCAAACGGGCGACGGTTCGCCTGGAGGAGACCGATGATCTTTTCTCGGTACAGATTATATTCCCGTATGCCGAGCGCAGCGAGTGAAGATCCTGATCGTCGATGACGAGGCGCTCGCCCGGGACAGGCTGCGACAACTTCTCGAAGAGAGTAATGAACATGTTGTGGTGGGAGATGCTGCCAACGGCCAGCAAGCGCTGGCAATGTCGAACACGCTCCATCCGGATGTCGTGCTACTGGATATTCGTATGCCGGGAATTAGCGGCCTGGAAACGGCGCAACATCTGAACGCGCTCGAAAAACCGCCGGCGGTCGTGTTCACGACGGCTTATGAAGAATACGCAATCGATGCTTTCGATTCGCAGGCCGTCGGTTATATCCTGAAGCCCGTGCGACGCGAACGACTCGCCCAGGCACTGGAGCGGGCCAGATGCCTGAACAGAGCAACGATCACGGCGGTTGCCGAGCAATCCGGAATTGAAAATCGTCGCAGTCATATTTGCGCTCGTGTGCGCGGTGAACTCAGGCTTATTCCTGTTGAGGACGTTCGCTATTTTCATGCCGACCAGAAATACACGCGGGTCTGCTACGCTGGCGGCGAACACCTGATTGACGACTCGCTCAAGCAACTCGAGCAGGAGTTCGGCGACGATTTTGTGCGCATTCACCGCAGCGCACTTGTCGCTGTATCCCAGATCGTGGCACTGAAGAAGGCGGCTGATGGAGAGGTGTCGATCAGCCTGCGCGGAGACGGACCACCTGAAGAAGATCGCTTAACCATTAGTCGTCGACATTTGGCCGAGGTCAGACGCAGATTGAAAGGAAGGTCGGATTGATTATCCGCATTGCAACACGCAAGAGCGCGCTCGCGGTCTGGCAGGCAGAGCATGTCGCAGCGACGCTGCGCAGCCTGGCGCAGGTCTCTGCAGTCGAGTTGCTGTTGCTTAGCACGCGCGGCGACGAGATTCTCGACAAGAGCCTGCAGGCTATCGGTGGCAAGGGGCTTTTTATCAAGGAGCTTGAAGTCGCGATGCTTGATGGGCGTGCCGACATTGCCGTGCATTCGATGAAAGACGTGCCCGCGGTCATGCCGGACGGGCTCTGCATTGCAGCCGTACTTGAGCGCGCCAATCCTTTCGATGCACTGGTCGCGAATAGCGTGAACAGCCTTTCGGAATTGCCGCACGGCGCTCTTGTTGGCAGCTCAAGCCTGCGCCGGCAATCGCAGCTGCTTGCGCTTCGCCCGGACCTGAGGGTCGAACCTGTGCGGGGAAATGTAAATACGCGACTCCAGAAACTCGATGACGGGCAATTTGATGCGCTCATGCTGGCATGTGCGGGACTTGAGCGTCTTGGCATGGCATCGCGGATCAGCGAACAGCTCAATCCGAATGACATGTTGCCCGCCTCGGCTCAAGGCGTCATCGGTATTGAGTGTCTGCATGAGCGAACCGATCTGCGCGAGCTGCTGGCAACGATTGAACATGCCGAGACGAAACAAACGACGCTCGCCGAGCGTGCGGTAACCGAGCGCCTGCAAGCCACTTGCCACTCGCCGTTGGCCAGCTACGCGACCATTGAAAACAACCGGCTCACGCTGCGAAGCCTGGCCGCACGCAGTGACGGCAGCGATATCATTCGCGATGAAATAGCAGGCGCTCCGCAGGATGCCGAAGCACTGGGATTCGAACTCGCCGAGCGCTTGCTCGCACTCGGTGCGGCAGACCTTCTCGGCATCGTGGTGGAATGAGCGACCATCCACTGGCCGGTATCGGTGTCCTGGTCACCCGGCCCGCGCATCAGTCCAGTGAGCTGAAGAATGCGATCGAAACAGCTGGCGGCCGTGCGATTCTTTTTCCGGTTATCGACATTGCTCCGCGAGCCGCAGCGGATGTTGATACGGACGTCAGGGCGCTGCCAAACCCGGACATCATCATATTTGTCAGCGCGAATGCGGTCAGGTACGGCCTGGAGCGGATCAACAGCGACAAAGCGCGGATCGCCGCCATTGGACCGGCGACAACACAGGCACTTGAAACGGCCGGCGTCAGCGTAAACATACAACCAGAGGGCGGCTTCGACAGCGAGCACTTGCTGGCGACGCCGGCGCTGACTCACGTCGCCGGGAAAACAATTCTGATCGTGCGCGGCAGTTCAGGCCGAGAGCTTCTGGCTGAGACGCTGCGCGAGCGCGGCGCCAGCGTACACTACCTGCCGGTATACGACCGCCACACACGCGCGCCTGCAACCGGCGAGCTGGAAAAGCTGGAAAAAACATGGCGGAATGGACAGATAGATGCCGTCATGATTATGAGTGTCGCCTCGCTACACGCTCTGCTTGAGATTTTACCGGCATACTGCGGCGGGCAATTACAGAAAATACGACTGGTCGCACCCGGCACGCGTGTGATACAAACAGCGCTTGAGCGAATATCGGGCCTGACGGGCATCCTGTCACCGGGGCCGGGGGCCCTCGACATGACAGGCGCGCTGATCGCAAGCCTGCAACCCGATGCGGACACTGACCATGGCTAAAAAACCCAAACAGGGATCGGCAGACGACATCGAGGCACCTGCTGCCGAACAGGCAAGCGGTGATGCAGCAACGGACGCTGTCTTCGCGGAGGACGCATTTACCGCTGCAGGCCTGAACTCGAAAAGCTCGTCGACACGTTTGCCAACATTGCTTGGCCTCATCGCCGTTGGCATTGCAGCCATCGCTTTGGCCGGTTTCTTTTACCTGGCATTCACAACCGGTGGCGGTGAAAGCGCAGACGACGGCAGCGCTGCGTACCTGGCCACACTTTCAAATACAGTCGACGAAACCGCAGCTACATTGCGAGAGATGCAGGCGCGGCTGGCGGAGCTTGCGAAGGAAAACGGGGCTTCCGCTGCAGACACCGCCGCGCTGGAACGTCGTTTCGAAACACGGCTGAGCAGCCTGGAACCGGTCGCGGAAAGAATCCTGCGTCTTGAAAGATCGTTCTCCGCCCTGCAGGGAATATCAACCGGCGTTCAGGACACCTGGCTCCTCGCGGAGACCGAGTACTACATGCAAATCGCCAACGCCCAGTTGCAGCTCGCCGGCAATCCGCACCTCGCGACACTGGCGCTCAGGCTGGCCGACGAGCGTCTCGCGCAACTGGCGAATCCTGCGTTGACGGACGTGCGACGTGTACTTTCGGATGAACTTCAGGCACTGGAGATTATTGAAAAACCCGACATCGAAGGCGCCACGTTGACGCTCGCCAGCCTCGCCGGCCTGGTCGACTCGCTGCCGCTGCGGCAGGAAATACGGCTGAGCCGTGCCAATACAGGGCCACCGAATGCCGAATTAAGCGGTATCGATCGTGCAGTTGCTTCGCTACAGGGTGCCGTCGAAGGCCTGGTCAAGATACGCCGTACCGATGAGTCTGTCCGGCCGCTGATCGCGCCAGATGCCATTTATTTCCTGCGCACCAATCTGGCCTTGCAACTCCAGGTCGCAAGGCTCGCTTTACTGCGCGGCGAACAAGCCGTGTTCCGGCAAAGTCTCGACGATGCCGAGGCATGGATTGAAGAATACTACGACGTGCAAAGCACGCCGGTTCGAAGTGCATTGCAGACCTTGCGTGAAATTCGTGGCAGCTCCTTTGTCGTGGCGGTGCCGGATATCTCGGAATCACTGCGTCTGCTCCGTCAGCACACCGCGTTTAGCGAAATAACCGAAGCCGCCGGAGCAATGGATACGACAACGGACGCTGAGCCGCAAGAATGAAATTCGGCCTGATCTTCGTTATTACCCTGATCGCCAGCACCTTTGCGGCGCACATTCTCTTGCAGGATCCCGGATACGTCGTCATTCATTTTCGTCACTATATTATCGAGATGTCCGTGCCGGTTCTGCTTGCACTGTTTATCTTCGGTATTTTTGCATTTTGGCTCATTGTTAAACTTTCGCGCATGCCCAGGAAACTGGGCCAGGCTGCGGGGCGCTACCGCAGCGGCCGTGCCGGTCAGCGACTGACGCAAGGGATGATTCAGATAGCGGAAGGGAATTTCGCCAAGGGCGAGAAACTGCTGGCTCGTGCCGCGCGTGCCAGCGATGCGCCGCTCCTCAACTATCTCCAGGCGGCACGCGCCGCGCACCTCCTGGGCCAGAATGACCGCCGCGACAACTGGTTGAAACAAGCCTATGAACAACTACCTGAAGCGGCCAGTGCGATACTCCTGACGCAGGCGGAATTTCAGATCGACCAGGGCGACTACGAGACTGCGCTGGCGACGCTGCGCAGACTCGAAGAAGACACGCCGAATCACAGCCATGCACTTCAGTTGCTGGGCCGGGTTTACATTGAACTGCAGGATTGGCGGCAACTTGCAAGCCTGCTGCCTCGCTTGCAAAAATTCGGCCGTATCGATGCCGACGTATTTCAGGACTGGTCACTTCGCGTGCACCGCGAACAACTCGTAACCGCCGCCAATGGCGATACACTGATGGCATTGTGGGGCGAAGTGCCAAAAAACCTGCGCAGCAACGCGGATCTTCTTGACGTTTATTATGCAGCGTTAATACAGGCCGGCATGCATGAAAAAGCCGAGAAGGAAATTGCCGGGATTCTGAAAAAGCAGTGGCTGGGGCCGCTGGTCGACCTGTTCGGTACGGTGCAGGGAAAAGACGCCGCGAAACAACTCAAGCGTGCCGAAAGCTGGCTCGATGCACACGCCGATGACCCGGACCTGCTGCTGACCACTGCGCGTCTGTGTCTCAGGAATGAACTCTGGGGCAAAGCCCGCAGTTACATCGAAACCGTTATCTCGATTCGACCGACTCCCGAGGCCTATCAGGAGTATGGGCGATTGCTGAACAAACTTGGGGAGGGGGATGCCGCCGCCGACGCATACCGCGCCGGGCTCGGCCTGGTATCGCGTTCGCCGTTGCCGGCCATCCCACACCTTGATGCTGACTTGACGCAGGCATCGCCCGACTGAGGAGAGCGGCGATGCCATCCAATTTGTCTCACTTCGTCGTCGCAGGTACTGGCTATACGGGTCTCCGCGTCCTGAACGCATTGCCAGCCGATCGCTCTCTCGGTATGAGTCGCGCAGCCGTCGCAAGTTCGCAGCGCAAGATACGCATTGTCGATCTTGATGCTTCAAGCACACAGGAGATCTCTCTCCCCGGCCATTGCGCGCTCTTGTATTCCGTTCCACCAGCCCGCGACTCAAAAGAAGATAAACGCCTGGCATCCTTTCTTGCTCGTATTCAGCCGGCTCCGCTCAGAATCGTCTATCTCAGCACGAGCGGTGTCTACGGTGACCGGCGTGGCAAGCTGACGCGAGAATCCGATCCAGTCATCCCTTGCACCGACCGGGCCAGGCGCCGTCTCGCTGCGGAACAACTGCTTGTGCAATGGTGCCAGCACGCGGCCTGCGAATTGATGCTGCTCAGAGTGCCGGCAATTTACGGCCCCGGCCGGCTCGGGCTGGAACGATTGAAAAACGCTGCGCCCATTATTCGCGAGGCCGACGCAGGGCCCGGAAATCGCATTCACGTCGACGACCTCGTCACCTGTTGTATCGCCGCCATGACAGACACGACACCACCGGGCATATACAATATTGCCGATGGGGATGGCCGCAGTAATTCCTGGTTCCGACGCACGGTCGCGGATCTGGCCGGCCTGCCAGCGCCGCCAGAAATCAGTTTTGAGGAGGCCGAACGCACCTGGAGCGAGACGCGACTGTCATTTCTCAGAGAATCACGACAACTCGACACCGAAAAATTGCGCTCAGTGTTAAAAGTGCAGTTGCGCTACACCAATGCAGAAGAGGGCATCCGCGCCAGCCTGGCTGCAGAGTGTGACCAAAGGGACTCTGGTTGATTCAAGGCGTTCGGATTGGGGTGGTCGCGCCTCAGGAGACGCTCCTACAACGTGCTCCTGCAGGAGCGTCTCCTGAGGCGCGACCCAACTGAACTTGATCGAAACGAAAGACTCCCTACGGCTGGCTGCGCACGCTCCGCAGCCACTTGGTCAGCGGCTCCCACTGTTCCCAGTCGGGCCAGGCCAGATATTCCGGAAGCTCGAAGATACCAAGACCGCGCGTATAGGCACGCACGTAATTCTGTGCCTCGCGCAGGGCGGCAATATACGGCACCTTGGCGGTCGTGAGGTATTCATCCAGTTCTTCGAAAATCAAGGTGTATTCCCGCACGCGATTGGCGACAACAGCAATTTTCGCTTGCTTCCGATCGACTTTGCCGACCGCCTTCAGTTCGCTGATGAAACGAGTCGCTGCCTGCATGTCGATGGTCGATGGCAGTACCGGCACGATGATCGTCTCCGCGTGCTTGACCAAATTTTGCAATTCCGCGCCATGCGAACGGGCGGGCGCATCGATGATGACGAAATCGACACTGCGAGGCACCCGTTTCAGTCCTTCCTTGAACCCGGCAAGGCCGACGATTTCCGGCCGGTTGTCGGGACGCCGCTCAATCCAGTCCAGGCCTGACCGCTGGGGATCATAGTCCGCCAGCGCAACCCCATATCCCTCGTTTGCAAAATAGGCTGCGATGTTCGTTGCAAGAGTGCTCTTGCCACAGCCTCCCTTGGCGTTTAAGAGCATAATGTGCCGCATGTTTTTCCCCGGACTGAACTTGTTTGAGTGTGGGTTATTGTTGTAACGCCTGATTTATGTAAACTACCGCTGCCGGCCGGAAAAGTCCATTCACGCATGGCAGCCGGTCTCAGCGTGGGCGCTGAGTCATGTTAAGCTCGCGCTGTCGCCCCGATCGAAGTACAAAGAGGTATGTCTGAATCATGAGTACTCAACGGAAACCCGAGTTCGTCGACGATGCTGTTTCTGACGAAGTCGTGCAGAGCTATCTCCAATCCAATCCTGATTTTTTTGAACGCCACGGCGAACTTTTAAGTTCCCTGCGTCTCCCGCACGTCACTGGTGGCGCCGTTTCCCTGGTCGAAAGACAAGTATCTGTCTTGCGGCAGAAAGACCTGAAGCTTGAGCGAAAATTAAAGGAACTGCTGGCGGTTGCCCGCGCGAATGATCTGCTGGGCGACAAGATACATAAACTGGCTATTGCCTTACTCGGCGCCACCGACCTGGCGGCAACGCTGAATATTTGTGAAAAATCGCTGCGTGTAGACTTCGATGCGAATCAGTCGATTCTGGTTCTGTTTCGTGATCCGGATTTGTTCGCCGCCGTAAAGGTTGGCCGTTTTTTCCGGCCGGTACTGAGACAAGACGGCGCAGTAAAGGCGTTTGATACGTTCCTCAAGAGAAATAATCCACGTTGCGGGCAGGTACGCGACGCGCAACGCGATTTCTTGTTCGGCCATGAGACCGATGAAATCGGTTCCTGTGCCCTCGTGCCGCTGGGCACCAAAGCAGAGCTCGGCTTTCTCGCGATTGGCAGCGTGGATGCCGACCGTTTTCACCCCGGCATGAGTACTGATTTCCTGGCACGCCTCGGCCAGTTGATTGCAGCGGCACTGCAACGCTACTAGCCCGGGCTCAAAAGCGTACGGGAGTACGGTGACACACGGTGCACAGCAAAGAAAACGACTGGATTGCCCAATTTATTCGTCATCTCAAGACAGAGCGCCGACTGTCTCCGCACACCTGCAAACACTATCGTCGCGATCTCGATTCATTGCAGCGCTATTGCGACAAACACGATTTGCAGCACTGGAAAGACCTTGATGATGAACACCTGCGCGCCTACAGCGCTGCCAGTTATCGGCGCGGCCTGAGCGCCCGCAGCATCCAGCGCCGGCTGTCGGCTGCGCGTACTTTCTTTAGTTACCTGCTGCGTGAAGAATGCGTCAAACGAAACCCGGTAGAATTTGTGCGCGCCCCCAAGGCCGGCAAGCGCTTGCCGGGAAACCTGGACGTCGATCGAATGGCACGGTTACTCGATATCAAGGGTGACGGTCCGATTGTCACCCGGGATCGAGCCATACTGGAACTGTTGTATTCCTCTGGCCTGCGCCTGGCGGAGCTCATCGGCCTCGACATCAACGATGTGGATCTGGCCGACGCCACGGTGCACGTCACCGGGAAAGGGAATAAAGACCGCATCGTGCCGGTAGGCCGATACGCGATCAAAGCAATCACAAGCTGGCATGCGGTTCGCAGTGAACTGGCGAGGGCAGACGAAACCGCGCTTTTTGTCAGCCAGCGGGGGTCACGCTTAAGCCCCAGAGCCGTGCAGGCGCGGGTGGATTACTGGGCCAAACGGCAGGGAATCGACTGCAAGGTCTCGCCGCATCTTTTCCGCCATTCCTTTGCCTCTCACCTGCTGGAATCGAGTCACGACCTGCGTGGCGTGCAGGAATTACTGGGTCACGCCAATATCAGCACCACACAAATCTATACCCACCTTGACTTCCAGTATCTTGCCCAGATATACGACCAGACTCATCCACGCGCAAGGCTTAAGAATAAAGAATAGCGCTACGTTCTATACTGGGCGGCCGGACGACAGCCAGGACACCAACAATGGATCAATTTCGTGGGACAACCATCGTCTCTGTGAGGCGCAATGACATTGTGGCCATTGCCGGTGACGGCCAGGTCAGCATGGGCAACACGATCATGAAAGGGAATGCGCGCAAAGTGCGCGTCCTGGCCGACGGGCGGGTCATTGCCGGGTTCGCGGGCGGCACAGCCGATGCCTTTACACTTTTTGAGCTGTTCGAAAGCAAGCTGGAAAAATACGGCAATCTCACGCGGGCAGCCATTGAACTGGCCAAAGACTGGCGTACCGATCGTCGCTTGCGACGCCTCGAAGCCCTGCTGTGCGTTGCGGACGAAGAAAACTCATTCATTGTCACCGGCAACGGCGACGTCATTGAGCCCGAGGATGCTCTCATGGCGATTGGATCGGGTGGCCCGTTCGCACAAGCGGCCGCTTTGGCACTGCTGCAAAACACCGATCTCGACGCTCGTGAGGTGGTCGAAAAAGCCCTGCACATTGCCGGCGATATTTGTGTCTACACGAATAAAAATATCGTCATAGAAACTTTGCCTTCCAGAAAGAAGTAATACGGATCCCATATGTCACAGATGACACCGAGAGAAATCGTCCAGGAGCTGGACAAACACATCATTGGCCAGGATGAGGCCAAACGCGCCGTTGCGATCGCGCTGCGCAATCGGTGGCGGCGTGCACAGGTTGATGAACCCTTGCGCAGCGAGATCACGCCGAAGAATATCCTGATGATCGGTGCCACCGGTATCGGCAAGACCGAAATCTCGAGACGACTGGCTAAACTGGCGAAAGCGCCTTTCATCAAGGTTGAAGTCACACGTTTTACCGAGGTTGGCTACGTGGGGCGTGAAGTGGACAGCATCATTCGTGACCTGATGGATATCTCCGTGAAGCTCACGCGCGAGACCGCCATTGCGAAGGTGCGGTATCGCGCCGAAGACGCTGCGGAAGAACGTCTCCTCGACGTCCTGCTGCCCGGCTCACGGACCGGAACTGGCTTTACAGCCGATGTCGAACCGGAACGTGACATGAGTGACACGCGGCAGAAATTCCGCAAGATGTTGCGCGAAGGCCAACTGGACGACAAAGAAGTTGAAATCGAAGTGCAGGCGATGGCCATCGGCGTTGAAATCATGGCGCCTCCCGGAATGGAAGAAATGACCAGCCAGTTGCAGGGCATGTTCCAGAACATGTCCGGCAACAAGAGCAGGACCCGCAAGCTCAAGGTTCCGGCAGCAATGAAACTGCTCACCGACGAAGAAGCAGGCAAGATGCTCGACGAAGAAGAAATTAAAGCCCAGGCGCTTGAGGCCGTCGAGCAGCACGGCATCGTGTTTCTTGATGAGTTTGACAAGATTGCACACGGACGCGAAACCGGTGGCATCGATGTGTCCCGCGAAGGTGTGCAGCGTGATCTGCTGCCACTCGTCGAGGGATCAACTGTCAATACAAAATACGGCATGGTGAAAACGGATCACGTTCTGTTCATCGCATCCGGCTCCTTCCATATGTCCAAGCCGTCGGACCTGATCCCGGAACTGCAGGGCCGTTTCCCGATTCGGGTCGAACTCAAGGCGCTCACGACCAACGATTTCGTGCGTATTCTCACCGAACCCGACGCATCGCTGACGGCTCAGTACACCGCGTTAATGGCGACCGAAGGAGTGCAGCTTGAGTTTACGGATGACGGCGTCAGACGGCTGGCCGAGGTTGCTTTTCACGTTAACGAGAACACCGAAAACATCGGCGCCCGGCGTCTGCACACCGTGCTGGAGCGATTACTGGAAAGGGTGTCTTTCGAGGCCGCCGACAGGAGCGGCAGCAGTGTGACGATCGATGCCACTTACGTAGACGATCATCTCTCGGAACTATCGAAGAATGAAGATTTGAGTCGTTATATTCTCTAGAATGGTGGCTCGCGTGTCAGGTCACGCTCCTGCTGCGGTGCCAATAGATAACTTGTAGGAGCGTGACCTGACGCGCGACTGACAAGCTCAAACCATGCGCCAATATTCAATCGGCTGATTTGATCATTTCACTGGGAAACAGAGCCAGGACAACAAAATGGAGCCAACCCCCGTTGAAATCCGCCTGCGCAAGCAATCGCGGCAACTAACCATCGTTTACGATGACGACGAGCAGTTTGACCTGAGCTTCGAATACCTGCGAGTCCACTCACCCTCAGCAGAAGTGCAGGGCCACGGGCCGGGCCAGGAGATACTGCAGACCGGCAAGGAAAATGTCAGCATTACCGCCGTCGAGCCCATTGGTCATTACGCGGTACGGCTCATCTTCGACGACGGCCACGATAGCGGCCTGTATACCTGGAAACACCTCTACGAGCTGGGACGCAATAAAGACGTTCGCTGGCAGGCATACCTCGACCGCCTTAAGGCCGCGGGGTATGCTCGCACTAATCACTAGAACGTATGGCTCATGAATAAGCAGACCACCCACTTCGGCTACGAATCCGTGCCGATGCACGAAAAGGCCGGACGCGTCAAAGACGTGTTCGATGCCGTCGCAAGTCGCTACGACATCATGAATGACCTGATGTCCGGTGGGCTGCATCGATTGTGGAAGCGATTCGCGATCGAACAGGCTGCGGTCCATCGGGGCCAGATTATTCTTGATCTCGCCGGTGGCACCGGCGATCTGGCGCGCGTTTTCGCTCAACAGGTTGGCCAGAGCGGGCAGGTCGTACTCGCCGACATCAACGCATCCATGTTGCAGGAAGGCCGTCGTCGCCTGGTGGATGCGGGCGTCGCTGGCAATCTCTCCATCGCCCAGGTCAACGCGGAGGCGTTGCCTTTTGCGACGGACACTTTCGACTGTGTCGCGATGGCGTTTGGGCTCAGAAATGTGACGGATAAAGATGCCGCACTGCGTTCCATATTTCGCGTCCTGAAGCCCGCTGCAAAACTCCTCATCCTCGAGTTTTCAAAACCAGCGGAGTTCATCCGGCCAATTTACGACACCTACTCTTTCAAAGTGCTGCCACTCCTGGGCCAATACGTCGCCAACGATGCAAGCAGTTATCAATACCTTGCCGAATCGATCCGCATGCACCCGGATCAGGACACGTTGCTGAAGATGATGCAGGACGCCGGATTCGAACGCTGCCGTTTTCACAACCTCGCGATGGGTGTGGTCGCACTGCACGTAGGCTACAAAATCTGATGGATGCGCTGGAGGCATTATTGCGCCCGGTGATTCGGCTGGTTAACCGCCAGCTTCAGGCCAAAACACCCGCCCGTGAATTGTGTGCCGAACTGGAGGGCCGCGTGATCGCGATACGCGTTAGTAATACCGCACTCGCCCTGTATTTTCGGGTCGGCCATGACGCACTCGAAGTGACCAGTTTCGCCGATGACCCCGACGTTATTATCAGTGGCTCGTTATATGCATTAGCCCGCCTGGCCGGACCGTCAGCCGAAGCGGCGATTCGTGACGGCTCCATCGAATTAAGCGGCGATGCAGAGACGGCGCAGGCGTTTCAGCGCTTGCTGGCCTATGGCAAGCCGGACCTCGAAGAAGAACTGTCCGGGGTGATTGGCGATGTGGCCGCACACGGACTGGGCGAACTCGCACGCAACGTCAGTCGCTGGGCGGAGAATACGCACGCGACGGTGCAACAAAATATCCAGGAATACCTGCAGGAAGAGAGCCGCTCCCTACCGAGTCGTTATGAAGTGGACGCCTTTCGCGACCAGGCGGAGACCCTGCGTGACGATGTGGCTCGGTTTGAAGCCAGAATCCGTCGCCTGGAACAGGCCACAGACTGAATCATGTGGCGACCGAAAACACTGCTCCGACTGGTGAGCATACAGAGAGTGCTGGTTAAACACGGCCTCCACGAAGTCATTACTGCCACCCATTTTTTAGGGCCGCTGCGCTTCTTTTTCTACCTGTTTCCCAAGAAGAGTGATCGCAGCGAGCCTCTGGGCAAGCGCATTCGGCTGGCGCTCGAAGAACTCGGGCCCATTTTCGTCAAGTTCGGCCAGGTAATGTCCACGCGGAGGGACCTGCTGCCGACGGATATCGCCGACGAACTGGCCAAGCTGCAGGACCAGGTGCCGCCGTTTCCTGGTGAAGAAGCCGTGGCCATATTGAACGAGATTTACGGCAAGCCCGTTGCTGAAGTGTTCGCACGCTTCGACGTCGAACCGATGGCCGCGGCATCGATTGCACAGGTACACAGTGCTGCGCTGCGAGACGGCACGGAAGTCATCGTCAAACTACTGCGTCCCAATGTTCGCCTGCTGATCGATCGTGATCTTGAAGTGATGTATGCCATAGCAGCACTCGCCAACAAATACTGGACAAATGGCAAGCGCTTGCGACCCCTGCAACTGGTCGCCGAATACGAAAAAACCATCGTCGACGAGCTTGACCTGATGCGGGAAGCCGCAAACACCGCTCAACTGAAAAGGAATTTCGAGGGCTCGGACCTGCTCTATGTACCCGCAGTGTATTTTGATTACTGTCGCAAGGGCGCCCTCGTGCAGGAGCGCATTTACGGTGTGCCCATCAGTGATATGAAAGCTCTGAAGGCAGCCGGCACCAATATTCAGGCCCTCGCGGAAAATGGCGTCGAGATCTTTTTCACGCAAGTGTTTCGCCACAATTTCTTCCACGCGGATATGCATCCCGGCAACATTTTTGTACAGCTCGACGATCCCGAGCACCCGCGATACGCGGCCGTCGACTTCGGCATCATGGGCACACTGAGCCCGAGCGATCAGCGCTACCTGGCCGAAAATTTCCTGGCATTTTTTGAGCAGGACTATCACAAGATTGCCAAACTGCACATCGACTCGGGATGGGTGCCGGCCGAGACCCGTGTCGATGAACTCGAAACGGCAATACGAACGGTTTGTGCGCCAATATACAACAAGCCCTTGTCCGAAATTTCCTTCGCAAAGGTACTGCTTGGCCTCTTCGAAACGGCGCAACGATTTGACATGGAAATACAACCGCAACTCATGCTGTTGCAGAAAACGCTGTTTAATATTGAAGGCCTTGGGCGGCAGCTGTATCCCGAACTGGACCTGTGGAAAACGGCGTACCCGATCCTGCGACAATGGATGGACGAGCAGATCGGCGGTCGAGCGATGCTCGCGAGCATTCGTGAAAACATGCCGCAGCTCAGAGAGGCAATGCGCGAACTACCCGGCGTCATACGGCAGTTGTCAGAACAGGCCGGTAATGGCAGCCTGCGCATGCGCATGGATTCGCCCGAACTCAAGGCCATTAAAGAGCAATTGAAAACGCAGCAGACACAGCACTTCTGGCTGGGCACCGGCGCCACATCTGCCCTCTCCGGCACGCTGATCCTCGCGCTTGGCTCTCCGCCATGGTTCGGCTGGACGCTGGTTGCCGCCGGCCTCATTGCCCTGTTCAGGGCACGGCCGGGCAGGCGGTAGAGTCTGGCCCGTGCCCACCCCGCCGGGTAACTATCGCACGATCCGCAGTTTTGTCCGACGCACGGGAAAGATGACGTCCGGGCAAGCGAGTGCGCTCGAAAGCCTCTGGCCTGTGTATGGTGTCGAAGCCACTTCCGGCACCCTCAACTTCGCCACACTATTCGGTCGCAGCGCGCCCGTTGTGCTGGAAATTGGATTTGGCAATGGTGACACGCTGGTAACGCAAGCCCACGAGCATCCGGAGCGCGATTACCTGGGTATCGAGGTACACCTGCCCGGCGTGGGCCATTGTTTAATGCAAGCCGAGAAAGAGGGTGCCTCCAATTTGCGGATTATCACGCACGATGCGATTGACGTACTGGCGGGCCAAATTGCTGACAGTACGCTTGATCGGGTCAACCTGTATTTTCCCGATCCCTGGCCGAAGAAGCGCCATCGCAAGCGGCGGATTGTCCAGCTGGAGTTCCTTAAGCAGATTGCTCAAAAGCTCAGACAAGACGGCGACTTCTTTATTGCCACCGACTGGGCCGGTTACGCCGAACATATTGACGCAGTGCTTGCGCTCGACGCCTGCTTTACATTGGTCGAGCGACGGCGGCATGCGGGCGACGCGCCGCTGGATCGGGTTACCACCCGCTTTGAGCGTCGTGGCCTCGGCAAGGGACATGCCATTTGGGACTGGCAGCTGCGACGAGTTTAAGCAACACAATCAGAGCCCTCGCGCCACTGACTCGAATGTTCCTTAAGTAGCGCGAGTAACCCCTATTTGCACAATCCCGAAAAAGGCCTATAACAGGTTGTAAGGGACGAATATGAAGAGGATTTGGAAAACAGCTCACTGACAGGTGAAGTCATGATTATTGCAGCACCCACTATTGGTAAATGGTACCGGCGACCGAATGGCTCTCTTTTTGAAGTGGTCGCACTGGACGAAGATTCAGAGACCGTCGAATTGCAGTTTTTTGACGGTACGATTGACGAGGTCGATTTCGAAACGTGGCCCTCCTTGCTCTCGGAAGGAGTCGGCGCTCCGGAAGACTGGTCAGGCGCCGTTGACATGGATCCGGAAGACTTTACCGGCAAAGACGACGGCATTCCGCAAGGCTGGCACGATCCCCTCGAAATTCTTGAAAAATCCGATCAGGGCACGCTCCCGTAGGAGCGGCATCCTGCGAAAGACCGCGGATCTTTTTTATGCGCTATCAGGTCCGCGGACGAAAATGGTGCCGTCGCGTACTTCGCAATCGACATGGCGCAGGGCTTTACCTCGACACGGGCCCGCAACGCATTCGCCACTGTCGATTTCGTAAACCGCACCGTGAGATGCACAGATGATCTGGCTGCGGTCCTTGGTAAGAAAAGCGTCGGGCGCCCAGTTCAGGGGGTGGCCAACGTGTGCGCAAAAATTTTGATACGCATAGACGTTACTTCCCTGGCGAACCACGAATCCCTTGAATGGCCAGTCGCCGTCTCCAATGGAAAACTCCCGACATCCCGGATTATCGAGATCCTCCAGCAAACCTACGCTAACTTCGATATCCGTCATGTTGTCGAAGACTCATGCCACGGCGCGACCTTGAATAACAGCAACATCCCGGGGATAGCCAGCATGGTGCAGAGCAGGAAAAAACTCGTCCAGCCAATTCGTTCAACGATCACACCCGTCGCTGCGTTGGCAAAAATTCTGGGCGTCGACGCCAGCGCCGAAAAAAGGGCGAACTGAGTCGCAGCAAACAGGACATTGGTCATTCGCGCCATGAAAGCAACCAGCGCGACGGTGCCCAGTCCGACCCCCAGATACTCGAAAGCGACGACGGTTCCAAGCACCCACGGATTGGCACCAACCTCGGCCAACCACGCGAACCCCAATATGCTGGCAATCTGGACAACGCCAAAAAGCCACAATGCACGATTGATGCTGAGCTTGACCATCACGATGCCACCAATAGCCCCGCCAAGAATGACGGCAACTAACGAGGCCAGCTTCGCAATTGAGCCGATCTGGGTCAGGCTGAATCCCAGGTCGATATAAAACGGTGTCGACAAGGCGGTAGCCATGTTGTCGCCAAGCTTGTAGAAAAACAGGAAGGCAAGTACCAGCGCGGCCGTCCCCAGTCCCTGCCGCTGCGCGAAATCTCGAAACGGATCAATCACCGCTGCACGCAGTGTTTTTGGCGGCATCGGATCTTTGATTGCCTCGGAAATCAGCAGCGTCATAATAAGCCCGACACCCATGAATGCTGCAACAACAATGAAGACGATGTGCCAGGGCAAATGATCCGCGAGGATGAGCGCCAGCGAACCGGGCACCAGGCCTGCCAGTCGGTACGCCTGTACATGCACCGCATTGCCAATGCCCAGTTCCTGATCAGGCAGCAATTCACGCCGATAGGCATCCAGCACAATATCCTGGCTGGCACTGAAGAACGCGACGGCAGCCGCGAGATAGGCCACGGTCCAGATCGATAAATCAGGCTTGATGAAGCCCATTGCGCCGATGGAAACCAGCAACGCGAGTTGCGACACAAACATCCAGCCGCGGCGATGTCCAAGCAAAGGCAGCGTGTAGCGATCGATGATCGGCGACCACAGAAACTTCCATGTGTAGGGGAAACCGACCAGGGCGAAGAAGCCAATCTCCGCCAGGCCGACGCCTTCCACGCGCAGCCAGGCCGGAACCAGTTGAATAATAATGTAGAGCGGCAACCCGGAAGTGAAACCCGTAAAAACGCAAATCAACATGCGCTTGTTCAGAATCGCTTCTTTGAAGGATTGTTGACTCATGGGTTAGCGCGCACCGTCAGTCGTCATGGGCCCAATCATAGTCGATGGTCAGTGGCGCATGATCCGAGAACCGATTGTCTTTGTAGATTGCCGCAGTCAGGATCTTGTCCCTGAGGCCTGGCGTTACAACCTGGTAATCGAGCCGCCAGCCAACATTGTTATCCCACGCACGTCCGCGATTCGACCACCAGGTGTATTGATCCGGTTCCGGGTTCTTGGCCCGGAATGCATCCACATAGCGTTCGGTCGTGAACAACGCTTCCATCCACTCCCGCTCCTCAGGAAGAAAACCGGAATTCTTCTGGTTGGCGCGCCAGTTTTTCAGGTCAATCGCCTTGTGCGCGATATTCCAGTCACCGCACAGAATATACTCCGACCGCCGACGCTGCAATTTGCGTAAGTGCGAGGTAAAGAAATCCAGAAAGCGAAACTTGACGGCTTGTCGCTCGTCTCCCGATGACCCCGACGGCAAGTACAGGGAAACGACGTTGATCGGGCCGAAGCGGGCTTCGAGATAACGCCCTTCGTCATCAAACTCCCTGACACCCAGGCCGCGAATGACCTTGTCAGGTTTGCGCCGACTGTAGATGGCCACGCCGCTATAACCTTTTTTTAGCGCATCTTCGTAATAACAGTGATAACCCGCGGGCATGAAGCACTCATCGGTCAGTTGATGGATCTGCGCTTTGGTCTCCTGAATGCAGACGACGTCGGCTTTCTGCGCCCGCATCCACGCAAAGAAACCCTTGCGGGCGGCCGCTCGAATACCGTTGGCATTCAGACTAATGACGCGAAACAATTCTCATTCCTTTTTAGCCGGCAGGAACAGCCGGGCAGCCCAAAAAAACGCACAGCTTGTGGCATACTTGCTGACTCCAAATAACCGTGGCCCGACTGATGAGCCGAAGCGGGCCATCATACAGAAGCCCGGTCATAGTCCAAAAATATGCAGCCGTTTAAGCAGGAATTTCTCGAACTGTCACTGGAACTGGGTATTTTGCGTTTCGGTGAGTTCACCCTGAAATCGGGTCGATTGAGCCCCTATTTCTTCAACGCGGGCCTGTTTAATACAGGCTATGCGGCCGCGAAGCTGGGTCGATATTATGCCGCTGCCATTGCCGATTCGGAAATTGAATTCGACATGTTGTTCGGGCCGGCATACAAGGGCATTCCACTGGTGACTCTGTCAGCAGCCGCCCTCGCCGAACATTGCGATATTGATGTACCCTACGCATTCAATCGCAAAGAAATCAAAGCGCACGGTGAAGGCGGCAGCATTGTCGGTGCGCCGCTCAGCGGTAAGGTTTTAATCGTCGATGATGTTGTGACTGCGGGCACGGCAGTCCGGGACGCAGTCGACATCATTACAGCGGCGGGCGCGGAAGTTGCAGGGCTCGTCATTTCGCTGAACCGGCAGGAAATCGGCCGGGACTCACGCTCCGCGACCCAGGAAATCGAGCAAACACTGGGGTTTCCAGTCGTCAGCATCCTGCAGCTTGAGGACTTGATCGATATGCTGGAAGAATCGAAGGAGTACGGTGAATTCCTGCAACCGGTTCTCGAATACCGCAAGAAATATGGTTTGAGCAGCTAACTCATTGGATATTTGATCAAAAATCAAGATTTCGAGGAAATCGATCGAGTCATCGGACGTTGAATCTTTGAACCAGTCCCTCTATGTTGATTGACGTATGTGTGATATTTCATTAATGCGAAGAATGAACATTGCAATTGCGCTGGCAATCTTGCTACCCGTATGGGCGCATGCCACGCAGAATAACGCCGTTTATAGATGGGTGGATGAGGATGGCCTCCTTCACTACGGTGATTCTGTACCGGCCGAGTACGCCGAGCTTGAGAAGCAGATCATCAATGATGCCGGTGTCATCGTCGCGGTACTGCGCGGCAAAAAGACCGAGGAAGAAATTGCCGAGGAATTACGCCTGGCACAGATTGCCGATGAGAAGGAAAAGCAACGACGAGATGATTCTGCGTTATTGGCCACTTACCAGAATATTGACGAAATCGTCATGCACCGGGACCGGCGCATCGAACTGTTTCAGGCACAGGCGCGAGTGACCGAGCTTTACCTGAAAAACATCAAACGCCGACTCGAGTCTCTGATGGTAGTTGGCTCGAATTTTCGTCCCTACAGCACTGACCCGGACGCCGAGATGATCGATCCGGGTCTTGTCGACGATATCAATGCGACCCGAAAGATCATTGATCGCCACGAATTGAACCTGACTCGCTTTCACACGGACGAAGAAAAAATTGTGGCTCGATTTGATGGCGACATCAATCGCTTCAAGAGACTGAAAGGGATCGAGTAACTCCGATCAACCCGTACCGGAATGGCCGAAGCCGCCCTCGCCGCGCTCGCTTAAATCGAATTCCTCAACCACGCTGAACTCAACCTGCTCTACCGGAATGAACACCATCTGTGCGATGCGCTCGCCCGGCTTGACAACATAGGCCGTGCGGCTGCGATTCCAGCAAGAGATGAAAATCTGGCCCTGATAATCCGAATCAATCAGGCCCGTCAGGTTGCCGAGCACCAGACCATGCCTGTGACCCAAACCGGAGCGTGGCAGTAGCACAGCCGCCAGGCGGTTGTCACCAATATGAATGGCGAGTCCCGTCGGTATCAGCACGGTATCACCGGGTCCAACCGTCAACTCCGCATCGATGCACGCACGCATATCCAGCCCCGCTGATCCATCGGTGGCGTAGTGCGGCAGCGGAAATTCACTGCCGACCCGCGGGTCCATTATTTTCAGTTCTATCGAACGCAACGTATTAATCCCTGCTTGCCAGGGCCGTCAATTCGACCGCGGTATCCTCTCCAAAGCCCGCCGTATACCGTGCCGCGATCAGCCCGATCAATTCCCGCGCAAGCGCTGACTTGTGCACCAGCGGAAATGCCTGATCGCCATTACGCCAATAAACGTGTGCGGCGTTTTCGTCCTGTTCAAAACCGATTCCAGCACCTACCTCATT